>JAUVLX010000334.1 GCA_030600525.1 Desulfobulbus sp.
CATGCTTTCTCCTGGGAGTGCCCTGGTGGCAAGGGGGAGCAGCGGCGGTATTTGCCATGGCAGGAGATCTGACATCAAGTTTTATCAAACGCAGATTAAAGGTTCTTGTTGGCGGTGATATTTTTCCCCTCGACCATGTGTTGGAGTCGGTCTTTCCAGTACTGTTTTTAGCGTCGTTCCTGCCACTCTCTTGGACGCAGGTCATTTTTATTGTCGCTACTTTTACATGTTCAGCTTATCCTACAACACTCTGGTGGAAATATACAATCCACAGGACTCCACGCGATAATTACCCGTGTATCCTCCGCTCCACTGTTAGGCTTCGAGAATGGCGAGCGTGTCATATTCCTTTGGCAAGATATCAAATCTGGTTCAATCTCAGTCGAATCCTCACTGACCAGGTGATTCTTACATGGTTGGTCAAAATTTCAGGACTCTATGAAAAAGGCAAGCAAAATGCTCTGGATATCCAGTTAGTACACAAGGAGTTTTCCTTTCCCAATCTGCCTGAAGCCTTTGAGGGGTATCGTATCCTCTATGTGACAGACCTGCACCTGGACGGTTTGCAAGGATTGACAGAAAAGCTGATTGATGTCGTCAAAAACACCGATGTTGATCTCTGCCTTCTGGGGGGAGATCTGCGTATGAAGCTCTATGGCTCCATGGCACCAAGTGTGAGAGAACTGCGTAAGGTGACAGCTCAGGTAAAAGCTTCAAACGGCATTTTAGGTGTGCTTGGGAATCACGACTGTATTGAGATGATACCGGACATGGAGGAAGCCGGTGTTATTATGTTGATCAATGAAGCCTGGCCGATCGAACGAGATCAGAGAAGAATATGGGTGGCCGGGGTAGATGACCCGCACTACTACAGACTAGACGATGCCGCATACGCCTGCAGAGAAATTCCGGACAAGGAATTTATCATATTCCTGGCCCACTCCCCTGAGGCATATAAACAGGCGCAGCAGCAAAAGGCCGATTTATATCTGTGCGGTCATACCCATGGAGGGCAGGTATGCCTTGCCAATCAACGTCCTATTCTTTCCAACAGCCGAGCTCCCCGCAATACCGCGGTTGGTGAATGGCGTTTTGGAGAGATGGTCGGCTACACCAGCCGGGGGGTCGGGGCATCAAGTATTCCTGTTCGTTTCAATTGCCGAGGAGAGGTATGCCTCATCACCCTGTATCGAAGCAACTAGGCTTTCTTATTTAAGAGGTGGCTACGTTTGTTTGATTCTAAGGTGGAATATCTGTCCAAGTTGCGGGGCATCTTGCGGCCAACTTAAGCGTCTGTTATGTGGCTGCCTCAAATTGTATTTTCATTAAATCCGGGTGTGGAAATCGGTACTTTAAACACTGCTTCACTTTCTGATTACTGATTATTTTGTATGGACTGGTGCCTGTGAGTACAAATTCAGGTGCAGGTTCGCCTATGGAGGTGGCAGCCTGAGTGTAAAATTCTCTTTTTGTGGGGTGGGTATCAGCGCAACAATTAAAGATTTCTCCCCAGACTTCCTGCTCAATGATGTGACTGATAATGGCTATACCGTCGTCACGGTGGATGAGGTTTACTCTTGAGTCAGGATGTTGCACCTTTCTCCCTTTGCGGAAAAAATTACCAGGGTTTCGGCTGTACCCGATTAAGCTACCGAACCTGACTGTTGTGGTTTTGGTGGTACTGCATTTATTTAGCAGGTGTTCAATTATCAGTAATGGGTTTTGTGCCGATTCCAGGCCGTCTGACTCTGCTATTATTGTGTTTGTGTTGTCATAAACAGAGGTGGAGCTGACATATACGATTTTTCTGATTGTTGATTTTTCAATTTCTCGGGCCAGGAGGCGAAAGCCATCTATGTTCTTTGACGGTATGTTGATAATCAGCACGTCAGCCTGAAGGAATTCTTGAACGGTATCCGGCAACGATCCGATATCAATAATGAACGGTGTAACACCGATGGATGTCAGTTCCGGCAATCGATGTTTTGAGGTGGTAGACTCTATGATATTGTGGCCCATTGAGATAAAGTGCTGAGCCAAGGGAAAACCAAGCCAACCAGTTCCTAGTATGCTTATCGTTTTAATAGTTACTCCTGATTGTAGGGTACCTTGAAAAAATAGAATTTTCGCTCAAGATTAGGTAAGCGCTAGACTCCGAGATATTGTCAGTAATGTCCGGTTAGGAATTTGCATGCCTAGTCTTTTGTCGTTTACGACGCTTTGACCTTCTTTTTTGCTTCTGCGCGCCTTGTTTCTCAGCTTCCTACTTGTTTCATTTGGTTTTACTTATGTCATAAGCCTAATCTTAGATTTAGAAGCTCATTGTGAGAGGAGCGAATTCGCAAACTATCTGATATATTTAGGTGTGCTCGAAGACACGTACCCAATCTACTCAGTGCAGATTTGAACTTTTTAATCAGGTATGAAAGATAATGGTTTTGAGTCTAGAGAGTGTTTTTTTCAAAATTCATAAAGAGAGATTTTCCTATGAAACTCAATGACCCTTTTGGTCGTATGGAAAGCCGGCATCAACTTGGTTACGAGTCGATGCGTGACACAATGCGTAAGAGTGGTATCGATACACCGAACGCGGCGTGGGAAGTTATCAGGCAGTCGAAAAAACGTGCGTTAAAATTCATAACCATTGGAATGGCTGTGCTCCTGCTGGTGACCTTGGTGCTACCAAAAATGATGCCTGTAACCTTGAGTTTTGCGTTTTTTCTGGTGGTTTGGATTGCCAGTTCTACTCTTAACGGTCAGCGCTATATCCAGCGTTTTATTGATGAGGACTTAAAGCAAGGGACATAAGAGGTAGCATTTCTCAGGCAGCTGGCACTTGATAGAGATACCAAGCAAAAGGTGGAGGATGTACCTTCACCTTTTGGTAATTTGTGCTGGAATTTGCCCAAAGAGGAGGGGCAATCCTTTTAAGCAGCAGCTGTGAGGTGAAATACAGGACGATACTCTCCGACGACAGTCTTTATGTCATTGATGTTGGTCTTGCTGGCAAAATTATTGAGATTTAATTTCATTTCACTATCCAGACAGCCCAGCTCGTCGAGGATGTGCATGACAACCGGCGGCAGGACATCCATGGAGCCGTTTTCTATTTTCACTGCGATCCCAAAACCCTTGCCTTTAATGCCGACACAGTATACGCCCTCGGCTCCGATCTTGCCGATAAGCGTTCCTTTTGTATGTTTCAGTAGTTCCGTACAGAATCCTCCGGTCCCGGACACCATTTCCGGGTGTTTGTTCATCGGGTTGAATATTTTTTCGGCATAAGGAGCGAGTGAAGACGGTAGACATTGGTGATTAGCGATCCTTGCAAATCCAAGGGCCATGTTTCGCACAGGAAGAGCGTGTACGGGAGCGCTGCAACCGTCGATACCGATTTTGATGTCATCTGGGGATACTTCGCATACATTGGCAAGAGTCCTGATGATATTTTGTTGGCAGGGGTGAGCTAGTGTCGCGTCAACGATGAAATGTCGAAATATTGCGCTGGATTTTTTTGGTCCTGGATTTCTTTAACTGGTTGTTCATAGTGGGCTATGTAGCACCAGTTAAAGAAATCCAGGTGCGAGAAAAAACAAGCAAGATACGTCAGAGCAGCGTTGACGAGGCACTCGGGGGGTGTCCGAGAATAGGTTTTTTTGTTCGAATCAAGGATCTCTCAAAAAATAAGCGCAGGCATATGTTCGATATACCGAG
>JAUVLX010000264.1 GCA_030600525.1 Desulfobulbus sp.
GAGAGCCAAAGTCGAGAATGATGATTTTTTCAGAGTGGCTTGTCATATCGTATATGTTGTCAGTGGTTGATAAATGTAAGTTCTATGTCTGTATGGACCGTTAAACCGGATTTCTCATCAGTTCAGGCGGTGTCAGGTGCAAAGTTTTGGCTATGAATAGGTAAGCGTAGACTCCGGGTAAGCGTAGACTCCGGGTAAGCGTAGAGTTCGGGTAAGCGCAGACTCCGATAGTAGTCCATATTGATTGCCAAAATATTGAACAATTTGACGCAATGTTCATGAGAAATCCGGGTTAGACCTACTCTGTTCGGTAATTGGGCGCTTCCTTGGTAATGATAACGTCATGAACATGGGATTCACGGAGGCCAGCGGCTGATATCTGGACGAAACGTGCACGTTTGTGCAACTCTTCAATGGTGGCTGCACCTGTGTATCCCATTCCTGAGCGGAGTCCGCCAAGGAGCTGGTAGATCATTTCCGATATGGGGCCGCGATATGGCACCTTCCCTTCAATGCCCTCTGGTACGAGTTTACTGCTCTCTTGTTGCTCCTGGAAATAGCGATCACTTGAACCTTTTTTCATGGCGCCAATGGATCCCATACCACGGTAGCCCTTGTATTTGCGTCCCTGGTAGAGAAAGGTTTCCCCCGGAGTTTCATCGGTGCCAGCAAAGAGTGAACCAATCATAACGGAGTGGGCGCCGATACCAATGGCTTTGCAGATATCGCCTGAATATTTGATACCACCGTCGGCAATGACTGGGATGTTATGTTTGCTAGCCTCAGCAACACAGTCTTTCAATGCTGTTAATTGGGGGACCCCGACCCCGGCGACGATGCGGGTGGTGCATATTGATCCCGGGCCAACACCAATTTTGACGCTATCTGCACCAGCCTTGATTAATGCAGCGGTACCTTCGGCGGTGGCTACATTACCGGCAATGACTTGTAGGTTGGGAAAATGAGCTTTAATCTCGGTGATACCATTGAGGACATTCTTGGAATGGCCGTGTGCCGAATCAAGGGTGACCACGTCAACATTTGCATCTACCAATGCCTGGGTTCGTACCAGCATTTCTGGACCGATCCCTATGGCTGCGCCCGCAAGAAGCCTGCCCATTTCATCCTTGGCAGCATCCGGATATTTTTTAATTTTTTCTATGTCTTTAATAGTTATCAGGCCTTTCAGGATTCCAACATCATCCACGACCAGTAGCTTCTCAATTCGGTGCTCATGGAGCAGGGCCTTGGAGTGTTCCAACGAAATGCCAACCGGGGCAGTCACCAATTTTTTACTGGTCATGACATCACTGACCCGCAGCCCGTCATCAGAGACAAAGCGTAAGTCTCGGTTGGTTACAATCCCGACCAGCTTATTTCCATCAAGTACAGGTAGGCCAGAAATTTTGTAGGTTTTCATTATTGCCTGTACTTCGGCAACGCTCTGGTTACGTGTTACGGTAATGGGGTCTACAATCATGCCAGATTCGGACTTTTTAACCTGTTCAACTTCTTTTGCCTGACTCTCTATACTCATATTTTTATGAATTATACCAAGTCCCCCCTCCCTTGCCATGGCAATGGCAGTCTGGTGTTCGGTGACACTATCCATGGCCGCACTGACAAGAGGAGCACAAAGATCAATGGACTGTGTCAACCGGGTTTTTAAGGATACTGAAGAGGGAAGTACCTCTGACGGACCTGGAACCAGAAGTACATCATCAAAGGTAAGGGCTAGAGGGATATCTTTGTTAAGCATAAACTCTCCTGATGCGGTGGCGTCGTTAATGCCGGATGCTTTGGGTTTAGTGTAATCGATCCAAACCTTATTTTTGTATGCAGGTGTGGATGTATTGCAGGTTGAAAGAACAACAGTTCATTATGCGTACTTCGTAATGAGAGGCCTGTCTAAAATGGTGTTGAGTTAGAAGTTGCGCATTGATATAAGTAGGGCTAAAAATGTAGCATGTTCTTGTTTAAAAGGAAATAAGCGGACATTAAAAAAATTCTGGATTTTTTACGCTGTTCCTGCTTTACTTCTGAGCCGTTCGTCAACGGGAATATCTTGTTAGATCCCCTTTACCCTTTTTTACTAAAAAACAATCCACAATTTGCCAATGGCCAGGATACTTGAAATAAATCCATATAACCCGCAGGCACGACTCATCGCGCAGGTGGTGGAGACGCTTAAAAAAGGGGGTGTGATCTGTTATCCTACCGATACCATGTATGGAATCGGCTGTGATATTTTTAACAAAAAGGCTGTCGAGCGGGTCTATCAAATCAAAAGGCGACCCAAACATAAACCTTTTAGTTTTATGTGCTCGTCACTGACCAATATCAGTGAGTACGGGCATGTCGGGAATGTTGCCTATCGCCTAATGCGAAAGAATTTACCTGGAGCCTATACCTTTGTCCTGCCAGGCACTAAATTGGTGCCCAAGATAATGTTAACCAAACAAAAGACGGTTGGTATACGGGTTCCTGATAACCCCATTTGCCAGGCACTGTTGGAAGAACTTGGTAATCCTGTCCTTAATACCAGCGCCACAGCAGAAGATGATGAATCTGGAGTGGCCACAATCGTTGACGGCTATGATGCCGATCAACAATTTGGTAACCAAGTGGATCTCGTCATCGATGGCGGTGAGGTATATCCTGACCCATCTAGCGTCATTTCCCTTATTTCAGATTTCCCTGAAATACTACGCGAAGGAAAAGGCTCGATAGAACCTTTTCTCTGAAAAATACTCCAGAATTACGGTATAGCTACCGTTTAATAGAAAAAGCCGGTATCTGAAATCAGTTACCGGCTTTTTTTGTATTGTACAGTACCAGTTACTCAGCCTTTATTAAGACCTCCTTCAATGATTTACTCATCGTAAAATGAAGGGTTTTACGAGCTGGTATATCCATCATTTTGCCGGTTTTAGGATTTTTGGTTGTCCGGGGTTTTCGTGTCCGGACTGAAAAACTGCCAAAACCGCGAATTTCGACTCTTCTTTCTTCAGCAAGCGCTTGAGCTATTTCTTCAAGTATAATTTCAACTGCCTGGGCGATATCCTGTTTGTAATAATCACCAAGTTGTGCTGACACCGCGTTGACCAGTTCACGCTTAAGCATGATAATTCATCCTTTTAATATCTTCTTCCGCATTGTCGAGTTTGGGGGCAACGAATCCTGCTTCTGCGGTATAATAGAAAAGGATGTTTCAGTATCGTTTTTCGACGATACCAAAACATCCTATTGCTACCAGATTCTCCGTTGTCTATCAGGACTTGTTTTCGTCGTCCTCACTCGCAGCGGCAATCAAAAGGTCTCCAAACGTAGATGGTCCTGCGGTTTGTTTCTGAGCGTATTCCTCAGGAACTTCTCCGTCATTATCATCTTTTTCTTCCAGCGCTTTTACAGAAAGACCAATTTTACGGTCATCTGCAGATACGTTAATCACCATGGCCTGGAGGGTATCGGCAACGGTGAACATGCCTACCGGTGTTTTAACCTTGTCTCTTGATATCTCAGAGACATGTACCAAGCCTTCAATGCCTTCTTCCAACTGAACAAAAACGCCGAAATCAGTTACATTGGTGATGGTCCCTTCCACGTTGGAGCCAATGGGGTAGTTATTGGCTGCAGCCTGCCAAGGATCGGGCTCAAGCTGTTTCACGCCAAGGGAGAACCGCTCGTTTTCCTTGTCAATCTTCAGGACAACTGCCTGAATGGTTTCGCCTTTGGCATATTTTTCAGATGGATGCTTGATGCGCTCAGTCCAGGAAAGATCTGACACGTGAATGAGCCCGTCAATTCCTTCTTCAATACCTATGAAGATACCGAAATCGGTGATGTTTTTGATTTTGCCTTCAATAACAGCGCCAACGGGATAGCTTTCCTCAACCACATCCCATGGATTGGGCTGCAGTTGTTTCATACCCAGTGAAATACGCTTTGTTTCGGCTTCAACATTGAGTACCTGAACGTCAATTTCATCTCCAACTGCCACAACTTTGGATGGATGACGAGGCTTTTTAGACCAGCTCATTTCAGAGATATGAACAAGCCCTTCTACACCCTCTTCCAATTCGACGAACACACCGTAATCAGTGATGGAAACAACTTTACCCGTGACCTGAGCACCAGCTGGGTACTGTTCAGGAACTTCTTCCCATGGATCTGTTTTCAACTGCTTGACACCGAGTGATACGCGATCGGAGTTTTTGTCATACTTAAGGATCTTAACTTCAATTTCTTCACCCACTGTATACAGCTTAGATGGGTGGGAAACACGACCCCAGGAGAGATCGGTAATATGACAAAGGCCGTCCATGCCGCCAAGGTCGATAAACAGACCATAGTCGGTGATGTTGGTAATCGCGCCACGAATAGTCTGGCCTTCTTCAAGGGTGGTGCGCATCTGCTCACGCATTGCAGCACGTTGCTCCTCAAGGATAGCACGTCTGGAGATTACCACATTGTTGCGTTTGCGGTTGAATTTCAGAATCTTGAACTCAAAAGTCTGACCGATCAGTGCATCAAGGTCTTTTACAGGGCGCAGGTCAATTTGAGAGTATGGCAGGAAGGCTGGAACACCGATATCAACGGACATTCCGCCCTTGACCCGGTTGTCAATCCGACCTTCAATTGTCCCGTCGTCTTCTTGGATTTGCGCAATTCTTTCCCAGACCTTAATGGCAATTGCCTTTTCTCGAGAGAGAAGAAGTCCACCTTCCTCTTTTCTCTTTTCGATAAATACCTCAAATTGGTCACCGATTTTGATAACCCTGTCTGGGTCTTCGGTACGGAATTCAGATAAAGAAATATAGCTTTCAGCTTTGTCTCCGACATCGATTAAAACTGCATCGCTGTTAATATCAACGACCGCCCCCATGGCGACTTCGCCAACATTTATAACGGTGTTGTTTTCTTCCTGCTCGAAGAGCTCGGCAAAGCTCATTTCTTCGAAGCTATTGTCATCTGCCGCTGATGCGGGTTGAGTTCGGTTGTCAGTCATGGGTTGTTGTTCCTGTTTTGACCAGTGTGAACGGCCGTTTAATAGGTTAATGGTTAAGTGAGTTTATAGGGATGGAAAATATTATATCCACTACTCCGAAGGGGCATAAATAACAGGGTTGCCCTTGAAAAACAACTGTTTCTTGTTGAAAAACTGTATTTTTTTGCTTTTTAAAGGGCCGCAGG
>JAUVLX010000281.1 GCA_030600525.1 Desulfobulbus sp.
GGACAGTGCATTTCCCGCAGGTTGATTTTTGCTCCTGGAAAGGGCAGTGATGCAGGCGCTGCAAGGCGTAACGCAAGAGTTCGTCGCATTGGGAGCAAGGGGAGGCGTGTGTACCATGATGATCTTTGCAATAACGGCTGACCATGAGGGTCACGCAATCGGCTTCCCGCTGTATCCGATTGGATTTAAATTTCATAATGTTTTTTTAGTAATCTGATCTTTTCAGTATCTGCGGCCTTGTCTGTTAAGCCGTTTCTCAGATATGTCCTATAAGAAAACAGCTCCTTTTTCCTTGATGTAAATCAAAGAAAGGAAACTGTTGAGCCAGAACTAATAGAAAGGTGAGATCGACAGCCTTAGGAGTTGTCCGGAAATAACTTGAACATCTCGCATCGCATATTCAGGTCATTTTTGGCTGATCTTCAATCACAAAGTCCTCAACGTAGCACAACTACGCCTGCGGCTTTGTTCAATTAGATCACCCAGATCTAACCTAAATATGAGCGCGATATTGTCCAACTTATTTACGGACAGCTCCTTAGCACCATCGCTTCTCAGGGGCTGCGTTCTTTCGCTACATTAACACTGCATTTTTTATTAAAGGGGAGAACCCTCTCACAATACCACTGTACCGACCACATGGTTCCCCATAGCCCTATGGCTAAGGGGAATATTTTTGTAATCCAAAAACAAAATATGTATAACTTGTTGAAGTTACAAGAAGGGTGGGGGGAATCAAGGGTTTTTCAACCCAGATTTGACATCACTGGTGTTTTTTGCTATATTAGCCCGGTTCAAGTGAGGCTGGCACCTAGTCGTGGTCGGCCTTTTCTTTTGTTATTTAGTTCAATTCCAGGAGATATCATGGCCAGTGTTGTAGTGGTCGGCGCCCAATGGGGTGATGAAGGAAAGGGTAAAATCGTTGATCTGCTTACTGAATATGCAGACTATATTGTCCGTTTCCAAGGCGGAAATAATGCCGGTCATACATTGGTCGTCGACGGTGAGCAGTATGTTTTTCATATTATCCCGTCCGGAATTCTATATCAGGAAAAAACCTGTATTATAGGTAATGGGGTTATTATAAATCCTGAGGTTTTACTTCAGGAAATCGCAGAACTCGATGCCAGAGGATTGCCTGTTACGCCGGAGAGGCTTCTGATCAGCAGCAATGCTCATCTGATAATGCCTTATCATCAAAGTCTGGATATTGCCCGAGAGGCATCTTTGTCTAAAGGACAAAAAATCGGGACTACCGGTCGTGGTATAGGCCCATGTTATATTGATAAAGTTGGTCGGGTCGGTTTAAAGGTCGGTGATCTTCTTGATCCAGGTTTGTTTAAGGCTAAACTTGAAGCAGTTATCGACGAAAAGAACTTTATTCTCACCAAGCAATATAATGCAGAGCCAGTAAGTGCGGAATTGATAGTCGAACAGTTTACTGTTTTTGCTGATAAATTGGCGCCTTTTGCTGACAATGTTTCCATTGTACTTGATAAGGCTCGTAAAGCCGGAAAAAACATTCTTTTTGAAGGTGCACAGGGAACCCAGCTAGACATTGATCACGGGACATATCCCTTTGTGACTTCTTCAAATACCATAGCTGGCAACGCTTGCATTGGCTCTGGTTACGGTCCTGCCCATATCGATGAGGTTATTGGTATTTTAAAGGCCTACACTACCAGGGTTGGTGAAGGGCCTTTTCCTACGGAATTGCCTGAAGGTGACGTTGTTGGTGACGCTTTACAGCAGAAAGGGCATGAGTTCGGGGCGACAACAGGGCGGAGACGACGTTGTGGTTGGTTTGATGGTGTGGTTGCAAATGATGCCGTTCGCTTAAATGGTTTGACTGGGTTTGCAATTACCAAACTCGATGTTTTGTCAGGCATGCAGAAGTTGAAAATAGCAACACATTATCAGGCAGAACAGAAACAATACGATTACATGCCTGATAATATGCGCATCGCCCAATCGGTACAACCCGTATACGAAGAGGTAGAAGGGTGGTCTGAAGAAATCACCGATGCACGTTCCTATGATGATCTGCCCCATGCAGCAAAAGAATATCTCAAACGGCTGGAAGAGTTTACAGGGGTTGCGCCAGCAATTGTTTCAGTCGGTCCTGATCGGGACGAAACATTGTTGTTGAGAAATCCATTTGAAAAATAATTAGTGACAGGGAGCGTATTGCTCCCCTTGCCATTTTTTTCAGAATGCTTACAAACTTCACTGCTGGATTCTTCATATCATTCAAAGATTTTTATTTGGAATCCACAATCTTACATTCTATATTCCGAATATTTTATTCTGGAATCTTTTATTATGGAGGCTACAAGATGGCTCGAATTACCGTAGAAGACTGTCTTGAAAAAGTTGGGGATGATAATCGATTTTCCCTGATTCATCTTGCTGTTGAGAGAATTCGCCAGCATCGCAATGGAGAACCTTTTCTTGTTGCAGGGAAAAATAAGGAAGTGGTTATGACGCTTCGTGAGATCGCTTCAGGAGAGGTCACTTTTGAAAATATCCACGACCTGCCACGTCAGCGCAGATCCCAAGTCACTGAATCTGAAACCGAAAATAGTGACAATAACGAGTAGAAACGTTTAGTTATGAGTGAGAGCTATTATGAACTCCTCGGCGTATCAAGAGATGCATCTGCTGAGAGTATAAAAAAGGCATATCGTAAATTGGCAATGAAATATCATCCTGATCGCAATCCGGATGATAAGAGCGCCGAAGATAAGTTTAAGGAAGCTGCTGAGGCATATGAAGTGCTCAGCGATGCCCAAAAACGACAGATTTACGACTCCTACGGTAAAGAAGGTCTGCGAAGTAGTGGGTACAGCGGTCCAGGAAACAATGACGATATTTTTTCTCATATCAACGATATGTTTGGGGATGTCTTCGGGTTTGGAGGACGTAGCCGTAAACGTGACCCCAATGCGCCAGTTCAAGGTGATGATCTCCGGTATGATATCCAGATATCCTTTATGGACGCTGTCCACGGCGTGAATCGTGATGTTGAGATAACAAAAAAAGAAACCTGTCTTACCTGTGAAGGCACTGGTTCCCGTCCTGGATACCGAGCGGAAACATGTCCTAGTTGTCACGGACGGGGACAGGTGATTCGTTCTCAGGGATTTTTTCAGGTAAGCACTACCTGTCCTCAATGTCATGGTGCTGGTCAGGTCATAACTGAACCCTGTAATGATTGTCATGGTGAAGGACTGCGCAACAAGAGCAAGACCGTTAATATTCGCATCCCCGCCGGTGTTGATACCGGATCAAGAATGCGTCTCACTGGAGAAGGGGAAGGTGGTCGCCGTGGTGGACAATCAGGCGATCTGTATGTAATTATTCATGTTGAAGAGCATGAACATTTCCAACGTGATGGTCAGCTTATTTACCTTAGTCTTCCCGTACCGATGGTACAGGCAGCTTTGGGGTGTGAGGTTGACGTACCCACGATCCATGGGACTTCCAAATTAAAGATTGTTGCTGGAACCCAATCAGGCGATCGTTTCACCCTTCGCAGAGAAGGAGTGCCGAGCCTCCGTGGTGGCGGTAAAGGGGACATGGTCGTTGAGGCACAGGTCAAGACACCTGTCAAATTGACAAAACAGCAGAAAGAATTACTCAAAGATTTCGATGGTATGTGCAAGGAGCGGGAAGAAGAAGGCTTTTTCTCCCGTCTTTTTCATACCCACATAGGTAAACAGAAAAAGAAAGCGGATAAAACAGATAAGGTCGCCAATGGTTGAAGAAAATCCTCTGTCCCACTTTGATGAGGCCGGTAATGCCCGAATGGTGGATGTGGGGAAAAAAAATGATACACGACGAAAGGCTACTGCTGAGGGAACCATATCCATGTCCGACCAGGCGTTCGCCTTAGTGCGCCAGGGTAATGTTAAAAAGGGTGATGTGCTAGGAGTAGCTCGAATTGCCGGGGTAATGGCAGTAAAAAAAGTAGATCAGCTCATACCCCTTTGTCACCCTCTTGCAATAACCGGTGTTGATATTGATTTTTCCCTTAATGAAGAGCAGAGAGCAATTCATATAGTAGCTACTGTGTCCATTACCGGGAAAACAGGTGTTGAAATGGAGGCACTTACTGCTGTTTCAGTCGCAGCTTTGACTATCTATGATATGTGCAAGGCGGTTGATAAAAGTATGGAGATCTCTGAGATTAGGTTGTTGAAAAAAAGTGGCGGTAAAAGCGGTTTGTTTGAAAGATCAGTAACAGGATGATATACTACAGAAAATATTATTAAACCAGTTTGCTGGAGTCTGCTGATATGGAAGAAAAGGATTTGGCGCAATTAAAAGATCAACTTGAGGCGATTAAAAATGGTATTTCTTCTGACGTTGAACAGACGTTAACAGAGATAGCGGATCAAGAAGGTAATATTCCTGATCCCAATGATCGCGCAAGTGTGGAGTCTGACAGGAGTTTTGAACTTCGGATTCGTGGAAGAGAACGTAAACTTATGGATAAGGTGGACGAGGCTCTTAATCGGATCGATGAAGGCCTTTACGGCATTTGTGAAGGCTGTGGTGAGGATATTTCTGTGCATCGGCTCAAGGCCAGACCTGTAGCTACCTATTGTATCGATTGTAAAACCAAACTGGAACAGCGGGAAAAGGCGCAGGGGCGCTAGAAGGGTTATGCCTGAACTAAGAAAAGACCCCATTTTGGGGCGATGGATCATTATTGCCCAGGAAAGGGGGAAACGGCCAACCGATTTTATGGTTGACGAGTACAAGGTTAAGGGCGGATTTTGCCCTCTTTGTCCCGGTCATGAAAAAACAACGCCTGATGAAGTTCTTGTTTACGGGCGGGATGACGGACCCGCGAATTCTGCCGGGTGGCAAGCACGCGTTGTACCCAACAAGTACCCGGCACTTGTCATCGAAGGCGAACTGGAAAAACGGGGTGAAGGACTTTATGACCGAATGAATGGTATCGGTGCCCATGAAGTAATTATTGAAAA
>JAUVLX010000126.1 GCA_030600525.1 Desulfobulbus sp.
CAGGACAAACCGTTGTGAGTCACAAGTTGCAGGAGACTCGGTAGAAAAAGTGAAATTCCGCAGTCATGATGTGTTATTTTGCCTTTACAGCACCAAAAGCCGCGAAACAGGAATTCTTATGTAACAGTTCAACCTGAGAAAAACCGACTTTTTTCAGTAGATCTAACTGAAAGGTTACCGGCATGGGGGAATCTTCCTTGTCGATATAGGCAAAGACTTGTTTTTGATATTCCACACTAAGGAGCTGTCCGTAAATAAGTTGGACAATATCGTGCTCATCTTTAGGTTAGCTCTGGGTGATCTAATTGAACAAAGCCGCAGGCGTAGTTGTGCTACGTTGAGGACTTTGTGATTGAAGATCAGCCAAAGATGACCTGAAGATGCGATGCGAGATGTTCAAGTTATTTCCGGACAACTCCTAAGCATCGGCAGGCTGAGATCAATGAGGTCACAGTCAAAGGAAGAGGCGGTTTGGAGGAGTTTCAAGGTGTTGTTGCCAGCACCGCACCCTATATCAAGAACTGTTTTAATGTCAGGCGTTGTGGTGCAAGCAGCATTTGTTATGAGTTCCATTGCCAGAGGAGCATCAATAGTTGCGACCTGACCAGTCTCAAGATCCGAAAAACGTTCAACGTCTTCATCGAAACGGTTTTTAATTTCTTCTACAGATGATTTATGCTCAAATTTTGTATCCATCTCTTTTCCATGATAGTTATAACAGGGGTAGCGTGATGTTAGGTAACATGAATAATTTCACTGTGAAGGTACGCACCCAAGAAATAATAAGATCGTGTTTCCTGCAAACTCAGTACTTTTGATTCTTTCCTGTTGGTCGAAGAGCGCTAATACGCTAGTGTGTTGTTTTGCTAATCGAGTATTTGGTTTATACTGAAATTTGGAGGGGGAGCAAATCTTTTTTGCGATTGCCCATATATGATTTTTCTGCAGGAGAGCACATGCTGCGTTTTATAGACGATATATTGCTGAAAATTACAGATAAAGTTCCTGAAAAATGGAGCGGACCAACTATGATTGTATCATTTTTGGTTTCTTTAAATATTGCTGATTACCTCGTGCCTGACGCTAAAACGTACGGAATTATTGGCGCTGTTTTCCTTGTTTTTTGGATGTTTCTTGGAATGCGGCTGGCAGAAGCGTACAAACGCAGAAAATAAGCGCGATCAGGTACTCCGTGCGTAAACAAATAAACCAGCAGAGCAACCTGCTATTCCTATAATTTCGCGTAAAATAAGGGCTTCTCCCAAAAAAAACCATGCGAAGAGTGCCGTTATAACAGGAACAAAAGACATGTATAACGATACTGTTATCGTACCAAGGTAGCGAAGCGCATACGCAACGCACATGAGAGCAATAACATTGACGATTATTCCTTGATATATAGCCTGAATGACGATATCTGATGTTGCACTTTGGAAAAGATTAGACGGTAACAGAAACCACAATGGCACAAACAAAATCACATTGGACACCGCAACGGTGACAATGGTATCCTGCCAGGTGAAACCCCATTTTTTAACACCTGCCATATGCATTGTATAAACAGTAGCAGCACCGAGAAGGAGGCAAATTCCAAGAATATGGTTACTTGCCAGCAGGTCAGAGCCTGCCATGGTAATGTTAGCAAGAAAAATAATGATAATAGCCAGCCACCTACGGAAGGAAATTTTTTGGGTGAAAATATAATAGGCGACCACGGCTCCCAAGACCGGGAGCATGCCATTAACAAGTACGCCAGCCTGTGCAGCCTTTATCTGCTGCAGTCCATAAAACGAAAAAAGAGTATAGGGAAAGCCGACCCCAAGGCCAACTATGAGGTATTGATGGAGGCGAAAATTACCCCACTGATGTTTTATTATAAGAGGGATGATGGTGACAAAAGCGGTGCAATATCGTAACAGGGTGATGTCACTCGGCTGCAGGGATGTATGCACTCCGTAACGAGAAATGGTTATCCATCCAGACCAGATAAAAACAACAAGTAGAGCAGCATAATAGGGCTTTACGGAATGCATGGATACCTTTTTTAACAGAGGGGAAGGTGCTGCGAAGACAGGAAGAAACAGGATGTTAAAGGAATCCAGGTGCGATAAAAAACAAGTAAGATACGTCAGAGCAGCGTTGACGAGACACTAGTACTAGGTAAGGATCAATACTAATATGGGTCTGTCCCGTTGAATTTTTCAAGCATCCGTCGGTAGACTGTTGGCGGGACATATTCTTGAACAATTTCTTCCCAACCATCAGCACCAACCAACCCTTTAACGAGACTTGAACTCACTTCAACCAGATCTCTGGGGGACATCATAAACAGGGTCTGGATAGTTCCATTCATGTTGCTATTTACATATCGCATACCACGCTCGTAGGTGTAATCACCCTCGTTGCGGATTCCCCTGAAAATATAATCTGCATTTACTGATTCAGCATATTTTACCAGAAACTTGTTTTCGATTGTTACAACTTTAACATTTTCCTGGTTTATGCAGAGTTCTTCTATCATTTCAACCCTTTCTTGAAGGGAGAATGAATATTTTTTATGCGCATTTTCACCAACAGCGATGAAAAAAGTATCAAAAAGTTTGACCCCTTGTTTGAACATCCATAGATGTCCATTGGTTGGCGGGTCATAACTTCCGGCGTAAATACCTATCATGATAAGTGGTTAGGCTGATTAATAAAATGGACTGTTTCGTCCGCAAATACCGTAGCTTCAGATGAAAAGCGAACCTACTCAGTGTTTTTAAAACTGTCAATCGATAATAAAGCCTTTCTGTGACTTCTTCTGCATAGATTTTTTGACAACCACAATTGAAAATCATACAATTGGACAAGGACTTGATTTTTTTTCTAACCATCTTAAATATTAAGCTAAAAAGTCTTACAACTGTTTCCTCTTTTTTTGCAGGATTGCTTACACTCGTTATGAACAGACCAGAATACCTCAAAGACGACCACGTAATTTTCCTTGATGAGTTGATGGCATCCGGTCAGATGACTTCTTTTAAGGTTAGTCAGATCCTTATGCACAGATTTCCTTTTTTGAGCTATGAAGAGGTTAATAATATATTAACCTACTGGATTTATACTTATAATGATCGGCATGTCGTAGAAGGATAGACACCCCGCGCCGTAACGGCCTCGTGTTTTTTTCTCCGGTAGTATTGCCCTAGTGTATTTGCCACCTCCCTCTCTTTCTATTTTCCTCAACAGCTATCATTTTATCTCTTAACGGTTGCAGGCCTCGATGTAACAATGCTTTTAACTGTACTTCCCCAAAGGAGATTGCAGGAATAAAAGCTATAAGGTATACAGCCGGAAATAGAGTCAAGTTGGATGAGAAAAATCCGTATCCAAAAAACAACATTCCATAACTCTGCCAATAGGCTTGATAAAAATATTGGGAACCGTGAAGAAATGAGAATACATTTAACACTGAGTATCTGTTTGCTCGTAACGCTTTCTTTTGCATGCACGCCTGTCTCTTCGCACCTTGAAAAATCTCAGGAACCAGAAGTCGAGATACTCAAAGAAGAAAAAAAGGTGGAGCTGGAAAGTGAGGGTAATCAAGAAACCGTTGTTATCGAGGGGAAAGAATACCAAGTACCTGATCAATGGCAGGGACGCAAAATTTTAGCCCCTTCCTTATCGTTTCCTGAGTTAACCAAGATTCCGGAAAGCCTCTCCTACAAACAAAGCAAACTGTTTATGCTGGATGCTGCCAACCAGGCGTTGCAAGAAATGGCTGAAGAGGCGGATAAGGATCAGGTACAACTGCTTGTCCACTCATCGTATCGGTCGATATGGTTTCAGCGGAAAATTTTTATGCGACGTTTTCAAGAAGGACATAATTTCGAAGATATTGTGCGTTATGTTGCCCCTCCCGGATATTCTGAACATGCGCTGGGAACAGTCGTCGATTTTTACCCAAGCGACTGGCGGTTTGCCGATGTAGAAGCCTACGCATGGTTGAAACAAAACGGATCGCGATATCATTTTTTTGAAAGTTACCCCGAACATGGTGAACCAGGATTGGCGTGGGAGGCTTGGCATTGGCGGTGGATTCCACCAGAGAGTTGATGGAGGCTTTTATGGCCCATAAGGCTTGACTTCATGTTTGCATTTTCATATAGACTGCAGGGAATGGTGGTTGCGTATGGAAGTCACTACAACGCCTTGGTCTTCTAAATAACAGACGAGTTAGCTAACAATCCAAATGAGGTGCACATGAGCGAATTTTCTAGAAAGGCAGCTGAGAATTTATCCAAAGTACGTGAACGTAAACCTCTTATTCATAACATCACCAATTTCGTGGTCATGAACTTTACCGCAAATGTGCTGCTTGCTACAGGCGCATCTCCGGTGATGGCCCATGCTGAGCATGAAGTGGAAGATATGGTCGCCTTTGCTGGTTCACTGGTACTCAATATAGGCACACTGACTGATAAATGGGTGGAATCCATGATCAAGGCAGGGAAAAAAGCCACTGAATTGAATACCCCTATCATATTGGACCCGGTTGGAGCTGGAGCAACCCCTTTCAGGACAGCGACTGCCAAGGAAATACTCCAAGAGACCTCTGTCCATGTAGTACGAGGGAATGCCTCTGAAATCCTTGCGTTACGAAATTCTCAATCGGTTGTAACCAAAGGAGTAGACAGCCTCCATTCTGTGGAAGACGTGGCAGCCACTGCCGCCTTACTTGCCCAGGAGCTTGAGACAACACTTGCCGTTACCGGACCTGTTGATTTAGTTACCGACGGGGATCGTGTCCTCCACATATCCAACGGACATTCACTTATGCCGTTTGTTACCGGAACAGGTTGCTCAGCTACAGCGATAGTCGGTGCCTTTGCAGCTGTAGATCCTGATCCAGTTTCAGCCGCAGCAACGGCTTTGGCATTTTTCGGTCTGGCAGGAGAGAAGGCGGGAGAAACGGCTGGTGGACCGGGGTCGTTCATGATACTACTCCTTGATAAGTTATATATGATGACTCCTGAAGAACTCGAATCAGGGTGTCGGATTGAAGAAGGGTGATATCTGTCGTATGGATTATTCTCTTTATCTGGTAACAGATCGCAGCCTTTCAAAAGGACGAACCTCTGAAATGATTGTTCGTGCGGCAGTTCGTGGTGGTGTCTCCTGTGTACAGCTTCGCGAGAAAACGTGTTCAACCCGTGATTTTCTTGAAGAAGCACACATCTTGAAAACAGTATTAGAGCCACACAAGGTCCCTTTGATCATCAATGACCGTATCGATATTGCCCTTGCCGTCAGAGCAGAAGGGGTCCACCTTGGCCAAAGTGATATGCCCATCAGCTATGCCAGAAAGATTGTCGGTGACAATATGATCGTCGGCATTTCGGTAGAAAGTTTGGAAGATGCAGTTGTCGCCGAGGAGCAGGGGGCCGATTATATCGGTATCAGTCCTGTTTTTGCGACTGCCACAAAGGATGATATTGCTCCTCCTTTAGGCCTGGAAGGAGTGCGTCAAATCCGTGAAGCTGTTAGTCTCCCTCTGGTTGGTATTGGCGGTATCAATGCCAATAACGGGCACCTTGTTTTCCAGGCCGGGGCTGATGGAATTGCTGTTGTATCTGCCATTGTATCTGCCGATTGCCCTGAGTCGGCAACAGTCGAACTGAAAAACACCATTAAACGAGGATAAGCCAAAGAGCCTTTTATCCTTTTCTTCCTTTTTCTATATATTTCCCCTTACTATTATGAATGCAGAGACCGGAAAAAATATCACCGTGTTTTGACCATCGCAGGTTCGGATAGCGGTGGCGGAGCAGGAATTCAAGCCGATTTGAAAACTATTGCAGCCAACGGCTGTTATGGGCTGAGTGTTATTACTGCGCTTACCGCACAAAATACCGTCGGGGTAAGTGGCATTCACCCGGTTCCAGTTGCATTTGTTCAGCAGCAACTGGAGGCTGTACTCTCCGACATTGGTACAGATGCAGTAAAAATCGGCATGCTTTTTTCGCCTGAATTAATCCTTACTATTGCCGAGGTACTGGAGACCTTTCACGTCACCAATATTGTGTTGGATCCAGTTATGGTAGCCACCAGCGGAGATAAATTGCTCCAGGATGACGCTATTAATGCACTGAAAACCGCTTTGATTCCAAGGGCAGATATCATTACTCCTAACCTCCCTGAGGCCTCTGTCCTCCTTGGCCGTGAAATTAATAGCCTGGATATGCTCAACCAGGCTGCAAGGGATCTCTGTCAACTTGGCTGTAAAAATGTCTTGATTAAAGGTGGTCACCTGGAAGGTCAGGCGAGCGACGACTGTCTTTATTTAAGCGAGACAGATGAAATGATCTTTTTACCTGCCAAACGGATTGCCACAAATAATACCCACGGTACAGGTTGCACCTTATCCTCTTCTATTGCCGCGCATATTGCCCGAGGCTATGGGGTGGCCGAAGCAGTACAAAAAGCAAAAGAATATATCCACGGTGCTATTGCTGCAGGTGCAGACTATTTGATTGGACGGGGTCACGGTCCTGTCCACCATTTTTACAAGTTCCATTGAAGTCGGTATTGCCGATTGGCATCCTATAATGGTCATGGAGAACGGGAACGCACCGTCTATTATTTTCAAGAATATTTCTCTCTCCCTAGGCGGCGAGGAATTGTTCAAAGACTTATCCCTGACCATTGAGGGAGGGGAGTGCACCTGTATCCTGGGGCCGAGCGGATGTGGGAAGTCGACCCTGCTTCGTTTGGTATCCGGGGCACCGTCGCTTGTTTACCAGGGAGAGGTCAATATTTGTTCTCAGGGAGTAGAAGCAGATAAAAAAACTGCCTGGATGAGCCAGGATGATTTACTGCTTCCCTGGTTTTCCCTGTTAGATAATATTCTTTTGGGAGCAAAGCTTCGCAATCAGGTTTCTCCTGCAATCCGAGAGAAAGCCTATGAGCTGATTGCAGCAGCCGGACTTTCTGGCTATGAGAAGACACTGCCGTCAGCTCTTTCCGGCGGCATGCGACAAAGAGGAGCTTTACTGCGAACCTTGATGGAAGATCGCTCGGTTCTGCTAATGGATGAGCCTTTTTCAGCCTTGGATGCATTAACCCGGATGAAATTGCAGAATCTTTCAGCGGAATTAACTCGTGGGGCTACTGTTGTTCTGGTCACCCACGATCCCATGGAAGCTTTACGCATGGGCAATACCATAATTGTCCTTTCCGGCAAACCTGCCCGGGTTCAATGCAGGGTATCCTTGTCTGGTGCTCCACCAAGAGAGGCAGATGATCCTGAAGTACAAAAACATTTCAGTGTTCTGCTCAATGAACTCCTTAATGAGCCTCTTCAATGAAAGGATTACGGCTTATTATACTTGCTGTCGGCCTGGTTACCCTTTGGCAGATCGTTGTCACCCTTACCGATGCTCCCCATTACATCCTGCCTGGGCCTGCACGAGTATTTAAGGCAATACTCAATCACTATCCAGTTTTGCTGCAGCATATGCAGATAACAGGAGCTGAAATTGTTCTCGGCTTTTTATTGGGTATTTTTCTTGGAACCAGCACAGCCCTGACCATGTTTTTGTCGCCTTTGTTAAAAAGGTGGGTGCTGCCTGTACTGGTTATTAGCCAGGCCATTCCAGTCTTTGCCCTTGCGCCTATTCTTGTCCTCTGGTTTGGATATGGGATGGCATCAAAGGTAGCCATGGCTGTACTGATTATTTATTTTCCGGTAACAGCTTCTTTTTATTACGGGATGCAGCGAACAAATCCTGATTTGCTTGAGTTGGCACGGGTGATGGAAGCACGGCCATTGGCAGTTATGCGCTATATCGTAATTCCTTCAGCCATGCCTGCATTTGCCTCGGGTATTCGTGTTGCCACAGCGGTTGCCCCGATTGGTGCCATTGTCGGTGAATGGGTCGGTTCAAGCGGTGGGCTGGGCTTTTACATGCTGCATGCAAACGCAAGGATGCAGATAGATGTAATGTTTGCCGCCCTGGCCGCACTCTCAATAATGGCGTTACTGTTTTATTTTTCTATTGATTACTTACTGGATAAAATTATTTTTTGGGAATCAAAACAAGGGATTATGTAATGAATAAAAGAACAATTAAGATCGCACTCCTGCTGTTTGCATTGGTGCTTGGTACCTCTGTTTCAGCCATGGCTAAAGAAAAGATCACAGTGTTGCTGGATTGGTTTGTCAACCCGGACCATGCTCCGCTCTTTGTTGCACTTGAAAAGGGGTATTTTGCGGAAAAAGGGCTTGAGGTGGAAATGATTGCGCCATCCAATCCTAACGACCCGCCTAAATTTGTAGCAGCTGGAAAAGCTGATATAGCCGTTTCTTACCAGCCTCAACACCAGATGCAGGTGGACCAGGGACTGCCTTTGGTACGCATTGCCACAATTATCGCGACACCGCTTAACTCATTGGTTGTGCTGGATGACGGCCCTATCAAGTCGGTTGCTGATTTGAAAGGAAAAACCATTGGCTACTCGGTAGGTGGTTTTGAGACAGTACTGCTTAAGGTAATGCTTGAAAAAGAGGGTTTGACTCTGGAAGACGTAAAGCTGGTTAATGTCAATTTTTCGTTGTCACCATCTCTTTTTACCGGACAGGCTGACGGTGTCATTGGTGCATTCAGAAATTTTGAACTCAACCAGATGGATATAGAAAAACGGCCAGGTCGTGCTTTTTATGTGGAAGAATTCGGTATTCCAGCCTATGACGAACTGATTCTGGTGGCTAACAAAAAGAATATCGGTGACAAAAAATTACGATTGTTTGTCGATGCCCTGGAACAGGGGGTCCAATACATGGTTAATCATCCGCAGGCGAGTTGGGAGCTTTTTATTAAGGGAGACAGAAAAACTCTCGACGACGAGTTGAATCGTCTGGCTTGGAAAGATACCCTGCCACGTTTTGCGTTACGTCCAGGAGCGTTGGATCAAAAACGCTACAGTCGATTTGCTGCTTTTTTAAAGAAGCAGGGAACCGTCACCTCTATTCCTCCAATGGAAAATTGGGCAGTGGAACTCAAGTAAAACGGTAACTGTTCAGCAGTACCCCACGGATTCTGCGCTTACCTTTGTGCTCGATCATGCAGGAAAATAGAGCATTACTATAGTTATCCTAACTGGTTGTACGCATATGGAGCACTGCTGAACAGTTACAACGCAAGGTTATTTGTTTTATTC
>JAUVLX010000290.1 GCA_030600525.1 Desulfobulbus sp.
ATTGGCGCCTTTGTCATGCCTTTTGCATTCGTTTCCATTGCCTACGCCTCATTTTCAGACCGGATCAATGACCAGATAAGTCCTCTTATCCCTGCACTGCAATCAAACTGGCTTATCGCCCATGTTGTTACCTGCTTTATTGGCTACGGTGCTTTTACTGTTGCTGGCTCGCTGGGATTTATGTACTTGTTGAAAGCTGGTGCCGATAAAAAAGGACCTGCAGCTCCTGCATTATTTTCCTCTTTACCAGAATTAAAAATTATTGATGATCTGACCCACAAAACCATTGTGTTTGGTTTTATGTGGTTATCGGGAGGTATTATTACCGGGGCCATATGGGCCAATGAGGCCTGGGGAACGTACTGGAGCTGGGATCCCAAGGAAACCTGGTCTATTATTACCTGGTTTGTGTATGCCATTACTCTCCATGCCCGCTTCACCAGAGGATGGGGAGGCAAACGCATTGCCTGGCTGGCCATTATCGGCTTTATTGCTGTCTTTTTCACCTATTTCGGGGTTAACTTTCTTCTTGCCGGCCTCCACAGCTATGGCTCAAGTTAATGCTCTGACACACAGCTTCCTGTAAGATTATAGCTGTATTCGAGGAGGTTACACACCTTCTTTACCTGGACATTTGTTGACAAGGTAGGGTTAAAGAGCTATACAAATAACGTTCATTAGTTGCTTTATGTTCATATACCAATAATATCAAAGGAGGATTGATATGAAGAAAATTTTAGCATGCTGTGCAGCTCTAGCACTCATGGGTATGGTAAGTTTCGGTGTCGCAACTGCCAGCGACAAGGGACCTGCTGACATGACACTGGAATCAACGATTGACAAGGCCAAAAAGGCGAAGCCATCCATCTTTCCCCATGCTAAGCATCAGGAGAATCTAAAATGCAGCGATTGCCATCACGTAAAGGATGATGCCGGTAAGCAGGTCGCCTATGTGGATGGGCAAAAAATTGAAAAATGTGAATCCTGCCATAATAAAGGCGAAACCATGCCTAAAAAGCTGGCAACCTACAAAGGCGCTGCTCACGCCCAATGTAAGACTTGCCACGCTAAAAAATCCAAAGATCATGCAAAATGTGGAGTTTGTCATCCTAAAAAAGGATGATCACCTTTTCTCATAACGCATAAAAAAAGGCTGCTCAAATTGAGCAGCCTTTTTTATACCCTGTAAAGTGGTGGGTTACTCTACATGCATCTTTGAGATGTCACCTACCTGAAGAACCAGCTCACCAAGTGCTGTCAGCAGATTCAATCTATTCTGCCTGATCCCTGCATCCTCTGCCATCACCATGACATCGTCAAAAAAACGGTCCACTGGAGATTTCATTTCAAGCATCTCTAACAAGGCTTTATCATATTGCTTTTGCTCTAGTAATGGCAAAGTTTTAGCACGAACGGTTTCAAGAGTAGCGTAAAGATCCTTTTCAGCAGCATCACTCAACAGGTTCGGATCGACTTGGGTTGCAGTATTGTCTTTGATGATGTTCCTGATACGTTTAAACGCACTGGCAAGAACGGCAAAGTCTTCCTGATTACGAATCGAATTTAATGCCTGAATACGCTCAAGGCAATCAAGGGGGTTATCAAAACCAGTTGCTGTGGCAGCATCAACCACTTCCTGTAATAATCCTGAGGCTACCTGTTCATTTTCAAAACGTAACTGTATATAAGCCACAATCTCATCGGCTGCATGATCCTGAACATTAATCAGGTCTTCATAGGAAGCCAAAGCGGCTTTCACAAATGTAGGAAGTGAGATGTTAATATTCAGCCCTTTTAAGATATTGAGCAACCCAATAGCCTGCCGGCGGAGACCAAAGGCATCTTTATTACCGGTCGGTCGCTCACCTATGGCAAAACAGCCAGCAAGAGTATCAAGACGATCAGCTAAACCGACAAAGGCACCGGGTAAGGAAGCAGGAAGTTCCCCCGCAGCCCGGACAGGCATATAATGCTCATGAATGGCCTGGGCAACTGCTTTATCTTCACCGTCATTGAGAGCGTATTCGCTGCCAATTATCCCCTGCAAAGAAGGGAATTCGCCGACCATTTCGGTAAGCAGATCTGCTTTTGCAAGCCTGGCTGCTCTCATGGTAATATCTTTTAATGCTGGTTGTATCTCATCAGCAAGCATGGCAGCAATTTTTTCCATTCTCTTGCTTTTAGCAAGCATGGTCCCAAGCTGATGTTGAAAAATAATACCCTCTAGCTGATGGAGCCTGTCGCTGAGTTTTCTTTTTTTATCTTCATTAAAAAAGAATAACCCATCCTCAAGACGAGCCCGCAACACTCTTTCATGTCCGCTGGCAGCAAGATCAATGTCTTTAATATCTGTATTATTGACAGCGACGAAACGGGGAAGGAGTTTTCCTTCTTTATCAGCAACAGGAAAATATTTCTGGTGTTCACGCATGGAGGTTATCAAAGCTTCATCAGGCAGCTTAAGAAATTTTTCATCAAAACTTCCGCAGATACCATAGGGTTTTTCAACCAGGTTGCTTACCGTATCTATCAAACCTTCATGGAGTACAGGTTGAGCATCCTCTATCCCGGAACGTTCTCGTACAGCACGCTCTACTTCACTGATCACGAGTGCCCGTCGTTTATCGTTTTCTACAACCACATATTTGTCAGCCAAAGTGGAGATATACTGATCAGAACCAGTGACTTCAACAACCTCAGGCGACATAAAACGATGGCCACGGGTGGTCGTACCGGCGGTGACGCCTTCAAAGGTAAGATCGACTAGCTGCCCACCATAAAGAGCGACTAACCACTGAATCGGGCGAACAAAAGTCATGGTGGTCTCAGCCCAGTGCATGGACTTTGGGAAAACCAACTCACAAATAAGCGATTTAAGTACACCGGGAAGCAATGATATAGTTTCTCTCCCCTGCACATCTTCAACAGCCATTAAATATTCACCTTTGACTGTCTTGATTACCTGAAGATCCCCAGGTTCCAGGCCTTTGGAGCGGGCGAAACCGATGGCAGCCTTGGTTGGATTGCCATCACCATCATAACCAGCACTGGTCGAGGGGCCGACATGTTCTAATGTTCTATCAGCCTGGCGCTCTTCGATATAATCAACGGCTAGGGTCAGTCTCCTCGGGGTGGCAAAAGTCTTAAAACCACTAAAGCTGAGGCCAAGTTCTTTCAACTTCTTTTCTGCCTCTGATTTTAAAAAATCAAGTGCCGGCTGAATATATCCAGCAGGTATTTCCTCGGTCCCAATTTCAAATAGTAGCTCGCTCATTGCTGTCCGTAGATGTAATTAGCTAAAATAGTAAATAATAGGTGCTGCACAACATTTTTAAATCGCATTGCAACACAATTTTTATAGCCTCTTTTTACAGGCTTTTCAAGAAAACAAGACCTGAAACGGTCTGATAGGATACAACTTTACTCTAATGAGAAAATGCCAGCAATAACAGATACCTTCCGGCAAGAAAACGATAGCCTGAAAAGTGAGGCACCAATCGTTACATCCAGTAAAAAAAAAGGTCAACTCTTTTCGCCAACCTGGATTTCTCATCAGTTCAGGCGGCGTCAGGTTCAAAGTTTTTGGTTATGAATAGGTAAGCGTAGACTCCGGGTAAGCGTAGACTCCGGGTAAGCGTAGACTCCGGGTAAGCGTAGACTCCGAGAGTAGTCTATATTCATTGCCAAAATACTGAAGAAGATGACGCAGGATGGGCTGACCGTTAGTGAACATTGTGGAAATTAGTAACTCCATGCGACTTCACCTAACATCAAGAAATTCTGAGAATTTGAAGAAATTGGCGCAATGTTCATGAGAAATCCGGGCTAGTGGCCATTGGCCCTTCAACCGAAGCAGAAGTTGTATACCCACTGCTAACATTTTCAACAACCACCTTATACCATGAGAAAGCGGAGTGTCCAACCAAAGCCGAACCAAGTCTTCGACAGATGGTTTCAGCGCTACTCCCGATACCAGCAGGTTGTGCAGCACTGTTTTCAATGAGTTCAATCAAATCCTCAAGCCACAGAAAATGGCTTAACCTGACGGAAACAATGACTGTCCCCCAAAAGCCGGTACCACCATCACCTTCGCCAGTATTCGTTTCTTTGCCATTCAGCAGGGGTACAGGTACCTCTACTTCAACCACCAGATCGAGCTCCTCTTCAAGAGAACCTATCATCCTGCAATCATATCGTTGCGACCTGAACAAAGTATGTAAGTTTGCAGAAGTAAAGAAATAAGGAAATGCGATTTCAATGTGTGAAGCCTCGGCTTGAAGACGAGTTTTCATTTCTTGAAGAATGAGGTGGAGGGTTTCAAGATTGAATCGCCCATGGAAGCGATTAAGAATCTCAACGAACCTACTCATATGAGTCCCTTTAAATTGATGGGGCAGGTTCACGTACATATTGACGATAGCAACAGTTTCCTGCGTCTTTCTCGATTTATCCAAGACGGTAACAGGATAAGAAATATTTTTCACACCTACCTTACGTATATCTATCCGTCTGGTATCCTCCAGGCTCTGAATGTCTTTCATTGTATATCTGAAACTCCGTAATCAGGCCATTGAAGAGGTTGGAGTCATGAGCACTGGCAGAATGTTTGTTGGCCGGTAAAATTCCCGGAACATCAAGAAAGATATCTTTTTACAGTGGCCTTCAACTCATCAATA
The DNA here is from genome assembly GCA_030600525.1 of Desulfobulbus sp. Classification (GTDB taxonomy): domain Bacteria; phylum Desulfobacterota; class Desulfobulbia; order Desulfobulbales; family Desulfobulbaceae; genus Desulfogranum. The sequence goes on from JAUVLX010000290.1 coordinate 4,677, forward strand.
TTAGCTGATTTGACAATATATGCCTCAGAAGCCCATGTTCCGAAGTCCTGTTTGAATTCTGGATAGGCAGAGCAAAGAATAACCGGTAAGCTGGAATTTATTTC
>JAUVLX010000254.1 GCA_030600525.1 Desulfobulbus sp.
TATCAGAGTATGAAAATAAAAAATATGGTATCACACTGCTCAATTTTACAACAGAGTTATTTATTGATTGTATCCGAGCAAGAAATCATTTTGCGAATACAGGAAAAGACTGTATCTTTAAACAAACACTTATAAAGGAAATTTCTGAATGGACGAACGACAGCGACTAAAAGAGCTGCTTTTAAGCAAGTCTTACCGGGAAGGAACGTTTACCCTGACTTCCGGAAAAACATCTGATTTTTACGTAGACGGTAAACAAACTACCCTTGATGCGGAAGGCGGTTACCTCTGCGGCCGATTACTTTATGAATTAATCCAACACAATGAGCAGCCCATAACCGGTGTTGGTGGCATGACCCTTGGAGCTGATCCGTTGGTTACTGCAGTCTCACTTGTCAGCCATCTTGAGAAAAATCCAATACCTGCATTCATCGTCCGTAAAGAAGCCAAAGGACATGGAACCGGCAACTATATTGAAGGAAAGAACAATCTGCAGCCCGGTTCAGTTGTTGCTCTGGTTGAAGATGTGGTTACAACCGGCGGTACCCTGATCCAGGTAATTGAACGGGTAGAAAATGAAGGCTTTAAGGTAGGGCTGGTTGTCACCATTGTTGATCGCCAGGAGGGAGGAGCAGAAACACTTGCTGGCCATGGCTATCCATTAAAATCGGTTTTCACCCGGGAACAACTCATAGGAAAGAGAAAATAATCGTGGAATGCAAAAAGTGTGAGGGCACATTAACTGTGCTACGTAGGTGTCGCCAGGTAAGGCTCAAGTGCAGTGGTTGTCAACGTGAATATCAAATTCATGAAGTTGCCGCGGACCTAGACGCTGCTACCGAGGCTGAACTGGAACGTTACACAGCTATTATCTACGACTGAAAATATGCCCACCAGCAAAGCATATGTACGTGCCGACAACACGGCGACAATTGTCTGCCCGGCCTGTGGTACTACAAAAAACATCAATACCCAACAGTTGAAAGGAAGCAGGCATTCCATTAAAATACGCTGCCGCTGCAATGTTGTACTTGATGTACAGATTGATTTTCGCCGTAATTACCGAAAACCGATCAACCTCCCCGGCACCTATACTATCCTCCGGGATGGGCAAGGTGGGGGAGTCATTCACATACGCAATATTTCCACTGGTGGGATTGGCTTTACAGTGTCTGGAATCCATCAGCTCAAAAAAGGCCAGCTGATTGGCGTTGAATTTCAACTCAATGATAAAAACCAGACGACCTTAAGGAAAAAAGCCGTCGTCGTATTAGTCAATACCAATCAAATTGGCTGCCAATTTTCAGCATCAGAAGAAGCTGGCAAAGCCCTAGGATTTTTTCTCCAGTCGTAAATCTATATTTTCAGCAGTCTCCTTCACTCTTCATCTCACCTGCAAAGATTTCTGCAACAGGCTCTCCACTGTCTCCAGCAATGGGGACAGTGTGGCCGCATTAAGAGCGCTGATGCCGACACCACCAGCCTGATCGACCTTTTTATGTACCTGCTCACTATCAACCCTGTCAATTTTATTAAAAACCATCAGACAAGGAATATCATCTAGGTTGAGTTCATGCAATAATGCCTCAACCACTTCTACCTGTTGTTGCCATTGCGGGTTAGAAACATCAACTACATGCAGGAGAAGATCTGCCTCAAACAATTCTTCCAAGGTGGACTCAAACGCTTTGAGCAGGTCCGCAGGAAGGTTACGAATGAAGCCGACAGTATCGGTGATGATCACCTCCAAATCCTGAGGAAAACGAAGTCTCCTGCTGGTCGGATCCAAGGTTGCAAACAGCAGATCCTCAGCCTTTATCTCACTTTTGGTGAGGGTATTGAGCAAGGTTGACTTGCCTGCATTGGTGTAGCCCACCAACGAAATGACAGGCACGTCCCGTTTGCGCCTTCTGTTCCTGCGATGGTACCGTTGTTTCCCCACAGCCTTGAGTTCTTTACCCAGCCTGGCAATACGATCATTAATGCGTCGCTTGTCAATTTCCAACCTGGTTTCTCCCGGCCCCCTGGCACCTATGCCTCCGGTGAGCCTCGACAAGGCATCATCACGGGTCGTCAACTTAGGCAGCATGTACTTCAGCTGGGCCATCTCAATCTGCAGTTTCCCTTCCCGTGATCGTGCACGACTGGCGAAAATATCGAGAATAAGCTGGGTACGGTCAATGACCCTCAGGTCTGTATGGTCGGTGACCGAACGTATCTGCGAAGGACTGAGCTCCTGGTCAAAGAGCAGCAGGTTTACACCCAGGCGCAGACTGGTCAACATGATCTCCATCAATTTGCCACGACCAAGTATAAACCGGGGATGCATCTGTTTTCGTCGCTGAATAATCTGACCCAGCACTTCCACCCCCGCAGACTTTGCAAGCTCAACCAACTCCGCCATTGAATCTTCAGCGTATGTCAACGATCCAGTGGTGACACTGACCAACAGGGCACGGTCGCGCCCTTTATCCACCTCTTTAATCGGTCTTGAACGGACAAACTCACTTTCAAGCGACTCAATCAACTCGATGCAGGAAATACGTTGATTGGCTGGATGCACCGGTTCCAGTTCCTGCCAGTCCCTGCCATCAACCTGCTGGGGAAGCAGATGGGCCCCATGCAGTAAAGCAGGCAGCGAATCATCATCCAACGTGAGCACCGCCATCAGATCGAGCCTGAGGCACGCCATATCCATGATGTCTTCTTCGTTGACGCCCCCCTTACGAAAAGAGGTATGGACGCAACGCAATCCCCTCAGACGTCCACCACCTGTTCCCACCTCGGATAAAGCAGGAATAACGATCCGATCATAATCACCCACCACCACTTTAGCTATTACACCTGAACGATGGATAAGCAACCCAATCTGACGATTCATTTCCGCGGACAATGCGGCAAGGGTTCGAGCAGTCTCTCTCCCGATGATCTCATCAGGTGTATTTTTTTTTTGGGCAAGCCGTTCAAGAGCACGTAACTGTTTACTCTTAAGACCGCTTTTATTGCCAACTACTGCGCCGATAGTATGTCTCCTCTAATTTGTTTGAAAATAAACATCTTAATCAACAGGGAGCATTACCCGGAGTACGTGGAAAAGGTACCACGTCACGAATATTTTGCATCCCGGTGACCAACTGCACCAATCGCTCAAACCCCAACCCAAACCCGGAATGAGGCACAGTACCATATCTTCGCAGGTCGAGATACCAGCCATAGTCCTCTAGATCAAGTCCTGCCGCTTCCATCCTGGCCTTTAACATATCGTATCGTTCTTCACGTTGACTCCCGCCAACCAGCTCACCAATGCCAGGTACCAGGATATCCATGGCGGCAACGGTCTCTTCACCTTCATCAAGACGCATGTAAAAAGGCTTAATTTTTTTAGGATAGTTGGTAACAATCACCGGCACTCCAGCCACCTCTTCACAGAGATATCGTTCATGTTCGGCCTGAAGATCGATCCCCCACTTAACCGGAAATTCAAACTCCCGATCTGCCTTCTCAAGCTCCTTCACAGCATCGGTGTAGGACATATGGACAAAAGGCTTGTTCTTTATGGTTTCGAGCCTGTTAATAAGTCCCTTGGAGACAAATTTGTTAAACAAATCCAAATCCGGGCCACATTCCTCCAGCACCCTCCCTACTAAATCCTTAATCATGGCTTCTGCCAGCTCGATATTGCACTGCAGATCGCAAAAGGCCATCTCCGGCTCCAGCATCCAAAATTCAGCAAGATGTCTGCTGGTATTAGAATTTTCTGCACGAAAGGTGGGGCCAAATGTGTACACCCGGCTATGGGAAAGAGCAAAAATCTCTGCTTGCAACTGACCACTCACCGTGAGCCCAGCACGCTTATGAAAAAAATCATCAGCAAATGCCCCGTCTTTCTTGAACTGATCAGGCTCAAGGGCGGTTACAGTGAACATTTCACCTGCCCCTTCGCAGTCGGAGGTGGTGATAACGGGTGTCTGTACTTGAAAAAACTCATTATCTTTAAAAAACTGATGAATCCCGAAGTTCAATGTGCTCCGCACCCTGGTAACAGCTCCCAAGGCATTGGTGCGACAGCGTAGATGAGAAATAGTCCTCAGAAATTCAAGGCTGTGTCGCTTTTTCTGTAGGGGATAAGTATCCGCATCTGCCCAGCCAATTACTTGAAGCTGGTCTGTCTTCAACTCAACCTCTTGGCCTTTGGCAGGTGATGCAACGAGCTCTCCTGTAATTTTTACAGCACAACCAGTGGTCAGCCTCTTTACATCTTCCTCATAATTGGCAAGACTTTCCTCGGCAACGACCTGCAGATTGGCCAGACAAGAACCATCACTTATTTCTACAAAGGAAAGACTGCCCGAATCACGCCGGGTTCTCACCCAGCCCTGGATTTCAACATGACTGCCGACAACCGGATTGTTCAGCAGCTCCTTTATGGTAGGCATTTGGGAAAATTTTGTTTTCATTTTCAATATTTTTTATATTTATAAAATATTACGCATTGTTATTACAAATGTAACACCGAAGCCTCTAACATGCCGGTTCGAACAGGTATGAGCCAGTATTTTTCACACTCCGTATCAACAGACATTTTTAAAGTGCGACTTATACGGTGAGAATCTTCCACCAAGTTATAAAATACACTATCTACTCCTATGAATCCGTCAAGCAGATGGGTCAGTGTATGGAGCAGTTTGGTAAGATAGCCTTCCTCCATTTGCACTAATCCGTCAAGTGTCTCAACCCCTTCATCCTTGAGGGTTGCAACCAACGACAAGGCAAAATCCATATTTTTAGCAATACCTTTTTCCAACATTGGCCAAAAACGGCCTTCTTTGCTGCCGATAATTTCATCCGGACGGATAACAAGATCGGAATAGGTAATCAACTGATTGCCCTTCAGATAGTGCTCGACCTGTTCAGTGCCCTCTTGAGGACTTTCAGCTTCCACTAAAAATAAATGAGAAATTTTGTATTGTTGTTGTTCAGCGTTCATATTCGTCAGCAGGTATCATGTTGCAAAAGTAAATTGTGGATCAGTGTACACTGGTATTACGAAATTCAAGCAATTAATATCCTGAGCACCGGTATACCCCATATCCAGGTTAACATACCATCCCTCATGGTTACCGTGCCGGTCACAACTCCAGAGCCACCTTGCATTGGCAGGGCTAAAAGGAAAAGGATCAAGGTGATTTTGTCCGTCGAGCAGGCTCAATAATTCATTAACCGTTGGCAGCCGCCACTCCATCTTTTGACCATGGACAGGAGGCGAGAGCTGCTTGACATACTCAGCAGCCTGCATTTGAGAGAGTGGATACAACGTGCCATTACGCAGCCAAATGAGACCTGTTCCCTCATCAACTATTCTGTCATTCTCAATCCGCAGACAGGATGCAACTGGGGCAAGCGGACGATTTTGGCTGTTTACCGAAAAAGCCTCTTCCGCACGGGA
>JAUVLX010000317.1 GCA_030600525.1 Desulfobulbus sp.
GTTATTCCCAGAGGCGCGGGTACCGGGCTTACCGGCGGCAGTGTACCGGTGAGTAACAATTGCGTCATCATCAACACTGAAAAACTCAACCATATCTCTCCCATAACCTACCGCACCGTTGCAGAGGGCAGCCAGGAAAAGGTGCCGATCATGCACCTGGAGGCAGGTGTGATTACCCAAAATGCCATGGCCTTTGCCGACAAAGAGGGGCTGGTTTTTGCTACTGATCCCACCAGCGCCTGGGCTTCGACCATTGGCGGCAATATCTCTGAAAACGCTGGGGGCAAGACAGCGGTTCTCTGGGGAACAGCCATAGATAACATTCTTTCCTATAACATTGCCATGCCAGGGGGAGAGTTGCTCACTATACGGCGGATCAATCATCCACTCCGTAAAATCCTGCCTGACGACACGGTGGTGTTTGACATCCTCAACAGCAGGGGCCAACAGGTCAAGAGCATTGAACTCGCTGGTGATGAAATTCGCAAAAAAGGGCTGTGGAAGGATATCACCAACAAGGCTCTCAAAGGCTTGCCTGGGGTACAAAAAGAGGGAACCGACGGGGTGATTACCTCCGCCGAATTCATCCTCTACAAGGCCTACGAAAAGAAGATGACCTTTTGCCTGGAATTCTTTGGCAAGGATATGGACGAGGCCAGCCGGGTCATTGTTGAAATCTCAGAGGAACTAACAAACCAGGGACAGGAAGCGCTCATGGCCCTGGAGCATTTTGACGACGAGTATATCAAGGCTATTAATTATAAGTTCAAGGCGGCCCGCAGTGAAAGCCCGAAAGCGGTACTGCTCATTGATATGGTTGCCCATACCAATGAACAGCTTGAAAACGGCCGCACACGCTTAGTCAAACTGCTTGAGCCCTTTGTGAACACAGAAATTTTCATTGCCAAAGATGCTGATGAGGCCACTCGATTCTGGCGTGATCGCAAACAGCTCGGAGCAATCGCCGCCCGCACCAATGCCTTTAAACTCAATGAAGACATTGTTCTGCCCTTGCCAGCCCTGGCTGAATTTGCTCGCTATGTTGATGCGTACAACATAGAGGAAGACATTTACAACAAAGAGTACTTTATCCAGGAAACCCTGGCCTACCTTAAAACAGCAGAGCCCATAGAGGATCCTGAGTGGCTTGTGGCTAAGATGCCCAAGGCCGAAGAACTGTGTCACGAGACCCTGGCAAAACTGAAACAGCCGACCGAGGAATCAATCCGAAACCACGCCTATATCAACCAGCTCAAAGCAGACTTGCTCGAACTGTTCCGTGGGTATAGCAGGGTCAGCGCCAACATTGAAAAAATCTACAAGGATGTTCGGACAAAACGGATAGTCATCGCCACCCATATGCACGCTGGTGATGGTAACGTTCACGTCAATATACCGGTTTTTTCCAACGACCGATTCATGATGAAACGTGCTGAAAAAACAGCTGAAGGTATCATGGCCAAGGCCATGGAGCTGGACGGTGTCGTGAGCGGGGAGCACGGTATCGGCATCACCAAAATGAAATTTCTCGATGATCAGCGGATAGAGGACCTGAACAAATACCGACAGGAAGTTGATCCCAAAGGAGTGATGAATCCAGGTAAGCTCAATGATAGGGAAATCATTGAAAAAGTCTTTACTCCATCGTTTAATCTGCTCGAACTTGAGGCACGAATACTGCAGCATGGGTCTTTGGAAACACTGGCATCTAAAATTTCCTGCTGTATCCGTTGCGGTAAATGCAAGGCTGATTGCTGCGTCTTCTTTCCCGGAGCCAACCTCTTTTTCCATCCACGTAATAAAAACCTTGTTATCGGTGCCCTGATTGAAGCCCTGCTCTATGATATGCAGCGTTCTCGCTTCCCGCGCTTCAATCAGCTCAAATACCTGGAAGAGGTGGCTGACCACTGTACCATGTGCGGAAAATGTCTTGCCCCCTGCCCGGTTGACATCAACACCGCTGAGATTTCCATTTTAGAAAGGGAAATTCTGGGAAGCCTGGGATACAAACACTCTCCGCCGCAAACCAGGATGTCGCTTTATTACCTGAAAAACAGGAATAAAATGTTCAATGCGGCCTTTCGTAAGACGGTTGTTCAGTGGGGTGCTGCCGTTCAACGTCAGGCCGCAACACTTATGAAAAAGGCTCCAGAATCCATTGCAACAAAAAACTGGAAACCACTGCAGCTGTTGCAGTCACAGATGGCAGCCGCTTCAAAAAATACCCTGCACGACATCCTGCCGCCCTGCACCAACAGCGAAACGCTCCTTATCCACCCACCTGCGGCGCAAAGCGATAAAACCGTGTTTTATTTTCCAGGGTGTGGTTCCGAACGTCTCTATGCAGAAATTTCCATGGCCTCGGTCTATATTCTGCTTAAAAACAATATTAGAATTGTACTTCCTCCGCCTTTTCTCTGTTGCGGATTCCCGGCTAAGGTCAACGCCAAGAAGAAGATGCACGGCGAAATCAGCCTGCGCGACACGATCATTCTCAGCCAGATTCGTGATATGCTGGGCTACATCGTTTTTGATGCGTTTGTCATCAGTTGCGGAACCTGCAAGGAAGCCCTAAGCGAGATGGGGGTTGAGGATATTTTCAACTGTAAAATAAATGATATTTCACGATTTGTGATCGAAAAGGGAGATGCAGAAATTCCAACAAATGGTGCAGACAGCTTCTTTTACCATACCCCGTGTCACGATTCGTTGGAAGGAAGCGGAGTGGGAACGATCCAGGCTGCACTTGGCAGCCAGGTAACAGCAGTCCCCAATTGCTGTTCCGAAGCAGGGACCATGGCCCTTTCCAGGCCGGATATTTCAGACGCCATGCTCCTTCGCAAGCGGCAGGCTCTTGAACATGCTCTGCAAAAAGAACAGCCCACGGAAATCCTGACGAACTGTCCCTCCTGCATCTCTGGACTGAGTAGAAATACAGTATCGCTCAATCTGCAGCCCATGCATTTTGCAGAAAAACTGGCAGAGACCCTTGGCGGAAATTCCTGGAAAAAAGAGCTGCAAACCTTATTAGGCAATACGGAAATCGTTACCTTTTAATCACTCTCAAACCGATCTCTGGAGGAAACCAGCTCCGGAGATCGTGCCCATATTACTCGACACCGGCTATGATGGGGCAGGAGCTACAAAGCGGCCTTGGGGCCATGATGGAGTGGCAATGGCAGTGCCGAGATTGTATTTTATCAACCTGTTACGCAGTTCAAGCAGTTGATCCACTAGCGCTGCTTCCACCTGTGCATAGGCTGCTTCGTCAGCTATGCGCTTCACCACAATACCGAGTAATTCAGTAATTGCATTGCCCACCGAATTCTGGCTGATAGTAACAATCAGTCGTCCTTTATCATCACGATAGATAAGCTGCTTATACGCAGGCTGCCAACGAATCTCATTGGCAAAGGCCGAATCTTCCAGAACCTGTAACCGCAGCATTCTGGCAGCCTGGTGAAACTGATCACTGAAAAGCAGAATATCCTCTATCTGGTCCGGAAAGGAAGCTGCTGCTGGTATCCTTGTGTCTTCTGCAGCAACCAGCCCAAAAAAGACCCGATAAAAGTCAAGGAATCCCTTGAGAACCATATCGTATTCATGCCAAAATTTTCCCCTTGCAAGCGATGCTACACCACCGATAACCTCCCAGCTCGGTAATCCCTGTGGAAACCCGGTTATACGCAACTTCCCCTCTTCCGGTGGGATGGGCCGCAATACTTCCAGGTCCAGTTCTGCAAAAAAACGAAGATACACCTCACTGAGGTATTGCAAAAACAGTCCATTTTGACCGCTGTCGGTTAAGTTCGGGTTATCGGCTGCAACATGGGGAGCGTTGCCCAGCATGGTATTATCAAACACCATAAAATGATTATGAATCATCCGTACGCTGGGCACGCCGGGCTTATTAAGCGGCCAAGTTGCATCCAAACTGGCCTCGCCGCAAAACACCAGGTGCTCTTCGGGGTCCGGATACTTTTCCAACATATATTCAAAAACCACCTTAGTCATTCGGCTGAAAACAATATTTTCCTCTCGCGTAAGCTGATCGCGTCGGACAGGTCGCCCCACTGGATCGAGGACTTTTTGGGAAGTATCGAAAATAATGGAGGTATCAAAAAGATTGGAATGACCGATGGCCTTGCGATACAGCAGAAAACCCTCTGGATTTCGCAAAAGTCCATTTTCCCTGGCCAGGTG
>JAUVLX010000088.1 GCA_030600525.1 Desulfobulbus sp.
ACCATTGCCTACCTTTTTGTATTGTTACCTGGTGATCATCTGGCGCAGTACCTTATGCAGTATGCCGCCGTTGCGAAAATAATCGATCTCCATCTCGTTATCAAGACGAAGGGTGACCGGGATGGTTATTTGGGTGTTATCTGGCCGCTCAATGGACAGTTCCAGTTTTTGTTTTGGTGTCAGTTCAGCCTCCATGCCTACAATGGAGATAACCTCTTTTCCACTGAGTTGCAGGGTTTTAAGATCAGTGCCCGGCTCAAATTGCAGGGGCAGTACGCCCATTCCCACCAGGTTTGAGCGGTGGATTCTTTCAAAGGAAGAGACAATAACTGCGCGTACACCAAGCAGCATGGTCCCTTTTGCAGCCCAGTCTCTCGAACTTCCAGTACCGTAATCCTTACCACCAAAAATGACCAGCGGCGTACCGGTCTGTTGATACTGCATGGCAGCATCATAAATGGAAACTTCCCTTTCGTCCGGCATAAATTTGGTGTACCCACCTTCCCGATCAACCATCGTATTGCGAATTCGAATATTGGCAAAGGTACCACGGATCATAACTTCATGATTGCCCCGTCGTGAACCATAGGAGTTAAAGTCGTCTGGACTGATCCCCAGGCTTTGCAAATAGGTACCGGCAGGGCTGTCTGGAGAAATAGCACCGGCAGGTGAGATATGATCGGTGGTGATAGTGTCACCGAACAGGGCGAGAATCCTGGCCTGTTGAATATTAGTTGTTGGTGGCAACTCTTTACTGAGGTTAGTAAAAAAAGGTGGTTCACGGATATAGGAGGATTCGTTATCCCAAGGAAAGAGATTGCTGCTGCCTCCGTGGAGTTGCTGCCATTGCTCATCGCCGTCAAAAACTGTTGCATAACTGTCAACGAACAGGTCAGCAGTGACTGCCTCTTGGACGGTTTCACGTATCTCTTCTTTGGTAGGCCAGATATCTTTTAAGTAAACAGGTTTTCCCTCTGCACTGGTGCCTAACGGATCGGTTTCCATATTTATCAATACGGTTCCGGCAAGGGCATAGGCAATCACCAGCAAGGGCGAGCCAAGATAGTTGGCCTGGATCTGGGGATGAATACGGGCCTCAAAATTTCGGTTACCGCTGAGGACTGCTGCAGTGATAAGTTTATTATTCTGGATGGCATCTGCCACCGTCTTGTCCAGGGGACCGCTATTGCCGATGCAGGTGGTGCAACCATAGCCGACAAGATTGAAACCAAGTGCTTCAAGATCGGCCAAAAGGTTACTTTTTTCCAGATAACGGGTCACCACCTTGGAACCAGGTGCAAGGCTTGTTTTTACCCAGGGTTTACATTGTAATCCGAGTTGCACTGCCTTGCGGGCAAGCAGTGCTGCACCGATCATCACGTCTGGATTGGAGGTGTTGGTGCAGCTGGTAATAGCTGCAATAACCACGGAGCCATTGGTGACATCGCCACAGTTTTTGTCAGCAGAGCTGCATTCAACAGGGGTAGTGTCACAGGTAGGACAGCCGTCCATGTTTCCCGCTTCAATGGCTGGTGGAAGGTGTTCCATCTGTTGTGAAAACTGGTCATGAAAATCGTTACTTACTGCATTTAGCGGCAGTAAATCCTGGGGTCTTCGAGGCCCGGACAGGGAGGGGACAGTATCACCGAGGTGGATATCGTAAACTGAGGTGTATTCCGGCTCAGCCATTTTTGTGCTGTAGAGGAGATCTGCTGTCTGAAAATAATCGGCAACCAGTTGGACTTGTTCTTCTGTCCGACCACTGTTACGCAGGTAGCGAAGCGTTTCCCTATCCACTGGGAAAAACCCCATGGTTGCACCATATTCAGGTGCCATATTGGCGATGGTCGCACGGTCGGGTAGGCTGAGACTTTCCAACCCCGGGCCAAAGAATTCAACAAATCTGCCCACCACTCCTTTTTCACGCAAAAATTTGGTAATGGTCAAAACTAGGTCGGTAGCTGTTGTTCCTGGAGGGAGTGAGCCGTTTAAGCGCATTCCTATAACTTCCGGGATCTGCAGGGTATACGGTTGGGCAAGTAGTACTGCTTCCGCCTCGATGCCGCCAACCCCCCATCCCATAACACCGATCCCATTGATCATGGTGGTGTGGGAATCGGTGCCCAAAACACTGTCCGGATAGATATAGTCGATTCCGTTTTCTTTTCCTGTCTGAGTAACCGTGGCCAGGTATTCGAGGTTGACCTGGTGGACAATTCCGGTTCCCGGGGGGACCACCCGGAAATTATCAAATGCATTCTGCCCCCAGTGGAGCATGGTATAGCGTTCCCTGTTACGCTCCATTTCGCGAGACACGTTAAAATTGAATGCATCCTCAGACCCGTACTTGTCCACTTGGATGGAGTGATCGATGACCAAGTCCACCGGGATGAACGGGTTCATGGACGCAGGGTCACCGCCATGGCTGGCAACAGCCGATCGTAATGCCGCAAGATCGACCAAGGCTGGTACTCCAGTAAAATCCTGTAAAATAACCCGGCTTGGCATAAAGGGAATACCCATATTGGGCAGGGCGTCCGGTCGCCACGATGCAAGGGCTTGGAGCTGGGGCCCTGTCACCATGTTATGGTGGAAATAGCGAAGCAAATTTTCAAGCAGGATGCGGATGGAAAAAGGATACCTGGAAACTGGGCCAAATCCGAGATCGGTAAGACTCTTAACAGCGTAATGGGTGTACGTCTTTCCTTGGGAGGTGAACTGCTGCCGGGAATCGAAATGTGAAAAATCAACCAGGTGAGACATATGATCTCCTGCGTGAACGTTGATGGTCGGATTTGGCGATTCTTTACAACCAATCGGCCCTGTAATGATTTTGGGGGCCGAAAAGACAGGAAAAAAGGAAATAAGCCGATGGAATATATCCACCGGCTTATAGAGGTTACAATATTACTCGTTTCTCAAGACAATGTATTGGCTTGATTTTCCTGCACGGATGCGGAGTAGTACCTGCTGTTTGTTTTTAGCAGATGACAGAACTTTTTTAAGTTCCGAAAGGCTGCCTACCTGCTGTCTGTTGACCTCTTCAATCAATTGTCCGGCCTGCAAGCCAATACGTCCGGCTGGACTGTCAGGCTCAACCGCTGTAATCAGTACACCTTGATTTGGGTTGTATTCAAATTGTTCAGCGAGTTCAGGGGTGAGTTCCTGGAGCGACAGCCCAAAATCTCCCAAAGTGGTGGTCTGTGATTTGGTGGATGGTTGCATTGGAGCCATATTTCCTGGTTGCTTGCCAATGGTAACTGATATTTTTTTTGTTTTCCCGTCCCTGATAAGCTCAAGACTTACCTTTGATTCAGGGGGAGTCATGGCAATCTTGTTACGCAAGTCAGCTACATTGGTCAGGGGTACTTTGTTTAGGGCGACCAGAACATCCCCTTGTTTGAGGCCTGCTTTGGCAGCAGGGGAGTCATCAGTAACCTCTGCAATCAAAACACCGCTGGCACTATTCAACCCAAAAAATTGTGCCAGGTCTTCATTCACGTCTTGAATCATGACCCCCAGCCATCCGCGGGTGACCGTGCCGTGATCAAGCAACTGTTGTTTGATGGATTCGGCCATGTTGATGGGTATGGCAAATCCTATCCCCATATAACCGCCACTTTTTGAAAAAATAGCAGTGTTAATGCCAATGGCTTCACCGTGGATATTAAGCAAGGGCCCGCCGGAATTTCCCGGATTAATGGCAGCATCGGTTTGAATAAAATTTTCATAATCAGTGATTCCCACCCGGTTACGTCCCTTGGCGCTCACTATACCAACGGTCACGGTCTGGTTAAGCTCAAAGGGACTGCCGATGGCAATGACCCATTCGCCGACTTCCAGATTGTCTGAATTGCCCAAGGGAAGAGTTGGCAGGTTTGTGCCGTCAATCTTAATAATGGCGACATCTGATTGGGGATCGGTGCCGATGACTTTGGCTTTAAATTCCCGTTTATCATCGAGGCGTACTGTTATTTTTTCAGCACCTTCAACCACATGATTATTGGTCAGGATATAGCCGTTGCTATCAAAAATAAATCCTGACCCTGCACCCTGCTGACGATGCTGGCGAGGCTGTTGCCGCTTGCCTCGAGGCTGTTTGAACTGGGGCCCAAAGAATCGTTCGAAAAACGGGTCATTAAAAAAATCGTGGGGATTAGACTGCATACCGCTGGCCACAGCTTTTTCAACAGCTACATGGACTACTGCCGGGCTTGCCTTTTTAGCCACCGAGGCAAAGGCCTTGGCAGAGCGGTCAAGCAGGGCAATGTCAGCTTCGTCCTGTGCGTGGGCATTGAGGGTTGAGAGTAAAGCTATAAAACAGAAGATAAAGGTGGGGCGTAGAGCTCTCCTGGAAAAATATTGATTAATTTGCATTCACAAATTCTCCTAAAAGTACATGTTTTCAGTCAGGGAAGCCTATGTGATTTGCTCGGCAATTCCCTAGGGTGGATTAGAAACGTTTGCAACAGGCGTTTAAAATTCCTTGAATATAATTATACTTGTAGGCGTGTTAGTCAAGCCCGGAGGTTAGCCCTGATTACTCATGAATATTGTGTCAATTTGTTCAATTGCACACAATATCTTTATGTTGAGCAAAGTCACGTGGGTTTACGAGTTTCCATAATGACATGAGTATCCTGGTTATTTATCAAGTTTTGAGCAGGGGTCGTTTACCGGCCCTTTGAGTTGGAAAAAGAACTGCAGTCCCTTTTTTACAGTATTGGAAAATATCTTCGGCGATAGATAACTGCCTGCTACTCTTTTGTTGATTTCTCCCAGGGTTGGGTAAGGGTGTACTGTTCCTGCCAGGGTGGAGAGCTTTACCCCACCGTTGAGGATAGCAACCCATTCGCCAAGCAGGTCTCCGGCCCTTGGGCCTGCAATCTGTACACCGATAGGTTTTTCCTTGTCATTGAGCAGTAGCTTGAGTTTTCCTGTGGTTTCTTCTTCGGCCTGTGCTCGATCATTGTTGCTGAATTCTTCGGTCCAAACAGTAAAGTCGATACCGGCAGCACGTGCTCTCTTTTCATTATAACCAATAGAAGCGAGTTCCGGATCAGTGTAGGTACACCAGGGCATCCAGGTATAGTTGGCCTTGCGCGGCAGGCGAAAAAGAGTGTTAGAGACAACGATGCCGCCTTCATACCCCGCCGCATGGGTGAATTGAAACTGACCGGTGATGTCGCCAGCAGCAAAAATATGTGGGTGGTTGGTTCGCATCCGTTCATCAACGGCAATACCGGAACGGCTACACTCAAGCCCTATATGAGCCAGGCCCAGATTATGGATATTTGGAGATCGGCCCTGGGCAAGTAAGACTGTGTCCGCCTTCAGTGTTTCCTGTTGACCATCGTTACCCTCTATTACTACCTGTTTGCTTCCATTGTTCTCATGGGCATCAACCACTGTTGTGTTGAGATAAAAACAGACACCTTCCTGTGTAAGTACTTCCATAACCGTATCAGCCATATCCTTGTCTTCTTTACTAAGAATTTGTCCGGATCGTTGGACCACGGTAACCGCGGTACCAAGTCGGTTAAAGGCCTGGGCCATCTCCATGGCAATGGGGCCGGCACCAAGGACCAGCATGGATTTTGGAAGGGCATCCAGGGAAAAGATGTCCTTATTGGTAATGTAATCTATGCGGTTAAGTGCGTCTCCTCTTGGTGGTGCCGGTTCAGATCCAGTAGCAATGACCCAGAACCTGGCAGAGTGGCTCTTCCCGTTAAGGCGTACGGAGTGTTCATCTATAAATTCAGGATGGCCAAAGGCAACCTGGGCACCCAGTTTGCAAAAACGCTCCACCGAATCATGGACTTGGATGGTATTGATCACCTGCTGAATACGGGCTGCAATATCCGGGAAGTGTACAGGTCCTATGGTAGCTTGCGGCAGACCGAATTTCTGGCTTTGTTTTATATTATGATAAACGTGAGCTGACTTGATAAGGGTCTTGCTGGGCACGCACCCGTAATGGAGACAGTCGCCCCCCAACAGTTGTTCTTTTTCTATCAGTAGCGTTCTCGCCCCCAGCTGGGCAGCACCGGCAGTAATAGTCAAACCCGCTGCACCGCCACCAATAATACCTATATCATAATCATATTTGTGCATTCTTTATCTCCATGTCGAATGAGCTGACGTGTTACCCTCTTTTGGCTGCGAACAGAGTGAGGAGCTTTTTGGTGAGAATCGGCAGTAAGCCGAGCAGGGCAAAAGAAATAATGAGACTAGGTGAGAGAATGCCTGCCAGGCTATCGATCTTAGCCAGTTCTTTTCCGGCATTGACATAAACAATGGTTGCCGGCAGCATACCCAGCTGAGAGACCCAGTAGTAGGTTACGAGGCGGATTGAGGTCAAGCCCATAACCAGATTGATTACAAAAAAGGGAAACAGGGGGACCAGGCGGAGGCTGAACAGGTAAAAACCACCCTCCTTAGCCATACCTTGATTAATTTTTACCAGCTTATCTCCGAATTTTTTTTGGACCCAGTCACGTAACAGGTAACGGGCGACGATACAGGCTAAAGTGGCACCGATGGTTGAGGAAAAAGAGACGGCAACGGTTCCTGTCATCAGGCCAAAAAGTCCGCCACCAGCAAGAGTCATCACTGCTGCTCCAGGAAGGGACATCGCTGTTACCACGATATAGGTGATACAATAGAGGGATAAAATAAGGAGTGGCCGAGCTTCGTACATGGTCAGCAGGGCATCCTGTTTTTGTTTGAGAAAGTCAAGGGTCAGGTAGTCACCCAATCCGAAAAACTTGAACAGCAGGACCAGTGCAAGGATAACAGAGATGATGATGACCTTTTTGACCATGCCTTTGCTCATAACAGCTCCTGTGGGGACCGACCGTTTGTGGAGAGATGTTTTTTTAGAGTGTTGCTATTTTTTGGAATCCATATGCAGCAGCACCCAGGGTTGCTGTCTGCGGGTTGAGTATTATTTTTATAGGAATATCTTGTAACAGCTCTTGATAGACTCCCCTGGTAAAGAGGGCCATGAAGCGTTCTTGATTAATGAAGGGCTTAACTCTTGGCGCGAGCCCGCCGCCAAGAAAGATTCCCCCCAGTGCCATGGTGGTTAATGCAAGATTGGCTGCCTGGTCTGCAAGGATATCTATAAAAAGTTGAATGGTTTGCAGGGCAATGTGGTTTGTCTGGTTATTATGTAATGCGTTAAGAGCAGCGCTTATAATTACCGGCGTTTTATCAATGGCAGAGGCCAACTCACTAATGAGTTGGGGAGGCATTGGCATGTGAGTCTGCATAAAGTCAAGCAGGTTGGGCAAGCCGCTGCCGGAACAGACGTGCTCCACGGAGACATGTGCATATTTCTGTTGCATATGGGTAAGCAACTGTATTTGTCGTGCACCTCTTGGTGCAAAACTAATGTGACCGCCTTCCGAAGGATGGGGAACGAGCTGAGTTCCGTCATGGGTTAAAAAGCCCTGTCCAAGTCCTGTGCCTGGGGCAAGAACTGCAACAGAAGAACTGGATACAGGATTGCCAGTATTGAGTATTTCAAGGTCGGCCTTTGGCAGCAGAACTGCTCCCATGGTAGTTGCAACCAGATCGTTGATCAGGAAAGCGTGTTCAAAGTGAAATTGTTGCTGAAGATGTTCTGCGGAGATAGTCCAGTCAAGATTGGTCATCTCAGCCTGGTTGTGAATGACAGGACCGGCAATACCAAAGCAGCCGAAAGCAGGGGTTACTCTATTTTGTTGCAGGAACTGCTCTATGAGTTGATAGAAATCTGTTGCCTGGCAATTTTGGAAAGTATGCTGCGCCAAGGGGGGGGCCTGCCTTTGCGCTTGGCGGTACAGTGCGAGGGTTGTTTTGGTACCGCCTATATCGCCGGCCAGAAGGAGCGCGTTGTCGGTCATTGTGTTCAGAGGAGGTATACCTTTTCTGAATTTTAAAAAAGAGGGATAATAACCGTCCTGTGATTACGAGACTGTTTGCAGGAAAGAGACCAGGCTGCGAGAGGGAGAATTCTCAAGAGCTTTCTAAGGCAAGTGTCTATCTCATCCCTTTGATTATACAGGATATACGTACCCCACTGGTTAAAGCATAACCATCGGCCAGGTATGATTCAATGAAGAAAGTAAATAAATTGTCACTATTGGATGAATAGCGACAAGATAGATTACATAGAGCAGGTCAGGGTTCTTTGAGGAGCCTGATGTCCCACGCCTCTGAACGATTATCGTTGGCAGGGTTCTCAACGATGCGAAATTCAAAAATTCTTCCCTGATCAAGGAAATATTGATCCGAGCCGAGAGTAGATTTTGAGAGGTGAAAAAAGACAGTATATGGAACGAGGCGCTTGTTTTCCAACCGGTAATAGCGGAAAAAGCCAAATCCTCTTTCCATATTAAAATTAGCTACCGTGCCGCGTTGCCACTGTTCATGGAATCCATCCTGGGAGGGAGAGGCACTGATGGGAAGGAGGCCAGGGATGAGGAAGCCGGACATATATGAGTCGGCAACTTCCCGTAATGCATTACTTACATTATGGAAACCGACAACTTCTACCCTGCAGCCCATATTTTGCAGAGCAATAATTAAGCGAATAAAGTCACCATCGCCAGTAAGCAGGATAATGCGATCAAGGTTGCGTGCCTGCAACAGAGCGTCAATAGCCAGATCCATATCTGCATTAGCCTTGGTCGTTATATTACCCTCATCATCCTGAAAACGACGGACATATTTTTTAATTACCTTGAACCCGCACTGACGGAGGATATCGTGATAGGAGTAAACTTTTTGGCGATATTCCTGATCGCTCTGGGTCCTTTCACGATCTTCAGCAAGGTAACAATTAGCCCTGAGCAGGGCAGAATGGCCTTCGTTGGCAATGTCCACCAGGACATCGTAACGCATGCCATATCCGCCGCTCATCTTTATGTTTTCGGCATCAACGTAGATACCTGTTTTCAGCATAATATACCCTTTACTCCCATTCGATAGTGGCTGGAGGTTTTGAGGAAATATCATACACTACGCGGTTAACGCCGCGAACCTCATTGATAATTCGGTTGGAAATGCGACCGAGAATGTCATACGGCAGGCGCGACCAGTCAGCAGTCATGGCGTCTATAGAATCAACGCAGCGTAGGGCAATGACATGCTCATAGGTCCGTCCGTCTCCCATAACTCCAACAGTCTGGATGGGGAGTAACACTGCAAACGACTGCCAGACCTTGCGATACCACCCTGCATTTCTTATCTCCTCCAGAACAATCACATCAGCCTGACGGAGGACGTGAAGACGCTCCTCTGTGACCTCTCCCATGATACGGATACCTAGCCCAGGGCCGGGAAAAGGCTGACGGTAGATGGCCTGCTCCGGGAGGCCGAGCTCAAGACCGAGTTCGCGGACTTCATCCTTAAACAGTTCCCTGAGCGGCTCAATCAGGTCAAGGTGCATCCTTTCCGGTAACCCGCCCACATTGTGATGGGATTTGATAGGAGCCTTGCCCCGGAACACAACCGATTCGATCACGTCGGGGTACAGGGTACCTTGGGCAAGAAATTTTACATCACCCAGTTTTTTGGCTTCTTGCTCAAATATTTCTATAAACCCAAAACCAATCCTCTTACGTTTTTCCTCTGGATCAGAAATTCCGTGCAGTTTTTCCAGGAAGAATGACTCCGCATTAACATCAATGAGCTGCAGGCTTGTTTTCTGGTTGAAAAAATTAAGAATACTTTCAGATTCGCCGGACCTCATCAGGCCATTATTGACGTAAATACACGTCAGCTGGTCACCAATGGCCTTGTGGATTAGAGCGGCAACTACTGATGAATCAACTCCACCGGAAAGGGCACAGATGACCTTTTCCTTCCCTACTTTATCTTGAATTTCCTTTACTGTTGCATCAATAAAAGAATGCATTGTCCATTCTGGTTTACATCCACATACACCGAAAATGAAATTGCGCAGCACGTCATTACCAATAAGGGTGTGGGCAACTTCCGGATGAAACTGCACTGCGACAAAAGGTTTTTCTTTATGGCGGAGAGCGGCATAGGGCGAATGGTCACTGGTCGCGGTTACTGTAAATCCCGGGGCAAGATCTTCAATACGATCGCCGTGACTCATCCATACCTGGTAATGGGATGGTGCGGTTTCCATACCGGCAAAAAGACCGGCAGTATAATCGATAGTAAGATCAGCTTTGCCGAATTCTCGTTTTTCAGCTTTTTCTACTCGACCGCCGTTTTGGACCATCATCAACTGGGCACCATAGCAGATACCAAGAACAGGAACTCCCATCTCAAATATTTGTGGGTCACTTATCGGTGCATCTTCATCATAGACACTTGCCGGACCGCCGGAGAGAATGATACCGGTGGGGTGCATTGCCTTGAGCTCATCAAGCGGCAGGGTATAGGGATGAATTTCACTGTACACTTTTTGCTCGCGGATGCGGCGTGCAATCAGTTGAGTGGTCTGAGAGCCAAAGTCGAGAATGATGATTTTTTCAGAGTGGCTTGTCATATCGTATATGTTGTCAGTGGTTGATAAATGTAAGTTCTATGTCTGTATGGACCGTTATACCGGATTTCTCATCAGTTCAGGCGGTGTCAGGTTCAAAGTTTTTGGTTATGGATAGGTACGCGTAGACTCCGATAGTAGCCTATATTCTTTGCCAAAATACTGAAGGAAATGATGCCGGATGGACTGACCTTTGGTGAACATTGTGGAAATTTGTAACTCAATGTGGCTTTGCTCAACATTAAAAAATCATGTGCAATTAAACACATTGACACAATGGTCATGAGAAATTCAGGTTCGTTACGCATGTATATAAAAGCGCCTCCGACCAAGAGTTTCAAGGGGTTTCTTGAAACTCACCTCAGCTCCTCTTGGGAACCCGACTGAAAACACTTGGAAGGAGAAAGTCACCGGCGGGAATCAGAACAAACTGGAAGCATACGCATATAATGCCAACATTACGGGGACATAAACGATAGAAAGAAGATTGTAAAGCAGCACTGCCAAGGCATCCTTTTCAGTCTTTGCCTTAAGTAAGACATCCAAGGTTACAGTGTTACCAGCCATAGGGACAATAGAAAAAACAAACATCACCTTATGCAATTCGCCATACAGTAAATGGGTGACGGTTGTATCCAGCAGGATAAACAGACTTACGAGCAGAGGCCATAGAAGGTGCTTGGCAATCAGGGATATTTTTAAAAATGCTACA
>JAUVLX010000016.1 GCA_030600525.1 Desulfobulbus sp.
ACTATGCTAATAACTTTGACGCTGACTTTTCTTTTGCTCGGGAAACGCCACCCGCAGACGCCCCCTCCCAATTTGATTTTATTTCCAGCGCCCCTGGCCTTGAGCAGTTTCTGTTGTGGCAATTGACCCACCTCCAGCTCAACGAGCTGGATACTCAACTAACCACTTTTATCCTGGGCAACCTTGATGGCCATGGCTTCCTTGATGCAGACATCGTCGACATTGTGGCATTCTGTGAATGCAGTGAAGAAGAGGCTGAAGGAGCACTTCGCATCGTACAGAGTCTTGACCCTCCCGGAGTAGCTGCCAGAGATATCAGAGAATCGCTCCTTCTCCAGCTTGATCGCCTTGGCTACTACGACACACTCCCTTACCAGATAGTCGACCAGCACATGAGCCTATTGGAAACAAAAAATCACATGCTGCTCGCGCGCCAAACCGGGGCCACCATTCGCAAGGTTACAGATGCGGTTGCGATTATCCAGGAACTCACGCCCTATCCGGGCAACGAATACAGCAACGAACAAACCAATTACATCACTCCGGATGTCTATATTTATAAAATCGACGGAGAGTTTGTCATCCAGCTCAACGACGACGGCCTGCCACGGCTGCAGGTCTCAAAAGAATATATTGGTTTGCTCAAACAAAGAAAACAACTGCCAGTTGAGTCCCGAGGCTACCTGCGGGAAAATAAGCGCAACGCTGAATGGTTCATACGCTCCATTGAACAACGACAGCGTACCATCTACAAGGTAATGGAAAGTCTGCTTAAATTTCAGCAAGATTTTTTCGAACAAGGTGCAAGCGCAATGAGACCCCTGATACTCAGGGACGTAGCCGAGGATATCGACATGCATGAATCCACTGTCAGCCGAGTGACATCCAATAAATACGCCCACACGCCCCAGGGAATATATGAACTGAAATATTTTTTCAGCACTGCCGTTGCTACCGTCAACGGTGATACGGTCTCTGCAGAAGCTATAAAAACCAGGATCAGGCAATTGGTGGCAAAAGAAGACTCGACAAAACCGCTCAGTGACAACAAAATCTCACAGATGCTTGCCGAAGAGAATATCAAGGTTGCACGCCGCACAGTGGCAAAATATCGTGATCAAATGAAAATCCTGCCAGTTAAACACCGCAGAAAAGCAAGAAAATAACCCGACAATCATGCTACAGTTCAATCGACAGTCCGTTCTTCTCGATATGCAGGCCATAAGCAAAGAATCTGCGCTCGAAGAAATGGCAGAGATCGTTGTAAACAATTACCATTATCTGGATAGTACGAATCTCTACTCTATCCTTCTCGAACGGGAGCAGATTGGTTCCACCGGTGTGGGTAACGGGGTTGCCATTCCCCATGGCAAAGTTGAAGGCCTCAAGGAAATCATTTTTTGTTTTGGCCGCAGCCTGCAGGGCGTCAGCTTTGAAGCCATCGACAATCGTCCGGTCTATCTCTTTGCCCTTCTCCTCTCACCAACCAACATCGCTTCTGAATACTTGCAGGCACTTGCCCATGTCAGTACCGTGCTCAAGCAGCATACTAACCGAATTAAACTCCTGCGAAGCTCTTCCGCCCAGGAAATCGTCACCATCTTCACTCCCCCTCCAAAAAAACAATAGCACCATTATTCTCCAGGCTACAAGCTGCAGTCGTCAGCCTTGAGTAGGGGCTAGGGTTCCCAAATACCGTCCAATATATTCTGGTTTTGCAGGTAGAACAAAAAAAGCCCTGCAGATAAAAAATTCCGCAGGGCATAATGTGATGGATCGATGTTTATCCAGACTTTTTTATGAGGTCCTGATCATCTCCGCTATCTGGAATGCCATTTCAAGTGATTGCTCTGCATTCAAACGTGGATCGCAGGTTGTCAGGTAGCGCAGACTGAGCTGTGCATCAGACAGCTTTCTCGCCCCGCCAATACACTCGGTGACATTATCACCGGTTAATTCAAAATGAACCCCACCAGGCACAGTACCTTCTGACCAGTGCACTTCGAAAAAACAGCGCAACTCACAGAGGATGTCTTCAAAATCCCTGGTCTTATGGCCGCTTTCAGAGTCAAAGGTGTTGGCATGCATAGGGTCACAGCTCCAGAGGACCTCTTTACCGGCAGACTTGATAGCCCGCAACAATGGTGGCAGGTGTTTTTCAATCTGTCGAGCCCCAAACCGGGTAATAAGCGTCATTCTTCCCGGCTCGTTCTCAGGGTTAAGGCGGTCAAGGATCGACAATATTTCATCAACATTGTGATTAGGACCAACTTTCATACCCAATGGGTTGTTGACGCCACGCAAAAATTCGATATGGGCGCCGTCAAGCTGTCTGGTTCTGTCCCCTATCCAAAGCATATGTCCGGAACAGTCATACCAGCCCCCGTCAACAGAATCTTCACGGGTCAGGGCCTCTTCATAACCAAGAAACAGCGCTTCATGGGAGGTGAAGAACTGCGCCTGCTTCATCTGCGGAATATCAGTGGCAATACCGATGGTTTCCATAAATTTGAGAGCATGACCGATCTGCTTTGCCAGCCGTTCGTAGGAGCGTCCCATAGGAGACTGCTTGACAAACTCCTGGTTCCAGGCTTGTACACGATGCAGCGAACTGAAACCACCTCGTGTAAATGCACGCAACAGGTTCAGGGTTGCAGCGGACATGTTGTACCCCTTCATCAACCGTTCCGGGTCCGGAATCCGAGCTTCCAGGACGGGTTCCGCTGAATTCGCCATGTCACCACGATAACTCGGCATTTCCACCCCATCCACATTCTCAGTATCGCTGGATCGAGGTTTGGCATACTGCCCGGCAATGCGCCCGACCTTTACAACCGGTTTATCCCCGGCATAAGTAAGGATGACAGCCATCTGCAGCAGCACTTTCAGAGTTTCCCTGATGTTAGGTGAGGTACAGCGTGAAAATTCCTCTGAGCAGTCTCCTCCCTGCAGCAAAAAGGCCTCACCGACACTGGCTTTCCCCAGCAAGGTCTTCAGGTCACGGATTTCACCAGCAAAAACAAGGGGAGGCAAGGTGGCAAGATCGCTGATAACGGCCTCATACTTTTCCTTATCCGGCCAGTTAGGTTGTTGTAATGCTTCGTATTGCTGCCAGCTTGACTTACTCCATTGTTTTAAATCACTCATTGTCTCTCTTCCGTATTTTTACACTTAATTCCCACACAACAAATTTCCTCATCAAAAACATTAAGAATCCGTAGTGCCCTTTCCCGCTGTTCAGTATCCTGATAAGGTTCAAAGATGCAATCCTGCATCATTTTTCCTGCCTGCTCACGACTAGGGATACAGCCCATCCCTGTAGCAAGTACTTTACAGGTCTTGGTCTCAAGGAGTTCGGCATCTCTGCCGTTGGTAACCACTGCCAGTGGTATAGCATACTCTGGGTCAAGAAGCCGGGCAGCAGCAATCGCCGCTTTTTCTCTGGTCACCAATGACCCTGCACCGTAACGCAGAATAAATAATCGTTTACCGTTAACACTCACAGCCAATTCAATCAGCGTTTCGACCCGCTTGGAGTTAAACTCAGATATAATCCTCAACCGCGGTTCCAGCTCCTGACGGGAAAACCCTAAATCTTCAACCAGCAGGCGCATTAAATCCTGGCGAGTGCGTTCGTCATCAGTATCTTGCAACTCCTCTCCAGTCAGATAATCCTGGAGAACTCCATACACTAAATGGTGGCCTGATGTATCAATCATAACATGTACCGGAAAACATCTGGTATCCCTTGGAAATTGCGGCAGTTTCACTCCTGTTGTTGATTGCCATCTCCCACATGCTCTGTTAGACTCTTTTACTTACTGAAACGACTACGGAGTAGCGAACGGCAAACTTCAAGTCAATCGCATCTTAGAGTTTTTGTCAATCATCAATTTGGCCACGCTGACTGCAATAGCATGTATCAACGTTCTTTTTTACTCCTTCTCATGGTGGCTTTACTGTCTGGGTGCACTGATTTTCACACCCCGCTCACCCAGCCAACAGCAAACCTCATTCCACCAGCCTATCGATTCTACACAGAGAAACAAGACACCGTTGTACCCTGGTGGCAACAATTTCACAACAAGGAACTTGAAGAGCTTATAGAAGAAGGATTACAGCACAATTTTTCCTTACATCAAACCTGGGCCAGACTTTCCCAGGCACAAGCTATAGCCCGCAAAACAGGAGCCGAAAGCATTCCTCACATAAACGGTGCTGCTGGCGGTGCTCACAATCGTGTCGGCAAGCAGGACGGAAGAGAAACCAACAGAGATGATTTTTCATTAGGCCTGATCGTTGGCTATGAAGCTGATCTGTGGGGACGGGTCAAGTCTGCAAAAAACCAGGCACAACTCGACGCACAAGCCAAAACCGAAGATGTGTACGCAGCCGCGATGAGCTTGAGTGCTGAAATCGCTATAGCATGGCTGGATCTTATCAGTGCCCGCCAGCAGGGAGAACAGCTTAAAAAACAGCTTAATCTCAACAAGCGTCTACTGGAGTTGGTTGAACTTCGCTTTGCCACATCTAAAGCGAGTGCGCTGGATCTCTACCAGCAGAATCAAACCGTCACCGGCATTGAAGGGGCACTCATAATCATTGAAGGGACAGAGCAAACAGCGTTACACAGGCTGGCAGTCCTGATTGGCCGTCCGCCAACAGCTGCACTTAATGCAACGCAAACATTATTTCCATCGATCCCCTCCTTACCCCCCGGTGGCCTTCCGGCTGATCTTCTCGCCCAGCGACCGGATATTCGCTCCAAGGGACTGCAACTGCAGGGAGCAACCTGGTCCATCGCTGCAGCAAAAGCGGATCGACTACCTCGGCTCAGTTTGACAGGAGAATTGACGTACAACTCCAGTATTATCGAATCCCTTCTGGACGCCTGGCTCCTGCGCCTGGCAGCAAGCTTTACAGCACCGCTTGTTGACGGCGGTGCCAGGTCGGCAGAGGTCCAGCGAACCCGTGCAGTGGCAGAGGAAAGACTCGCCGCCTATCGTCAGAGCGTGGTTTCGGCCCTCAAAGAGGTAGAAGACGCATTGGTATTCGAACACCAATACCGAAAAAGTATCGTCAATATCGACCAACAGATTACACTCGCGCAAATGGCTTCTCGGGAAGCAACATGGCGATACCTCAACGGACTCAGCGATTACCTTCCTGTGATCAGGGAACAAATCAATCTTATTACTGCTGAACAGGACAGGATAACCACAGAAAGAAATCTCATCCAGACAAGGGTGACCCTGCATAAGGCTCTTGGTGGCACCTGGACAGATCAGCTGGTGCCCAACCAGGCAATGTCCCTCTCGACAGCCCAGTAGCATCCAAAACAGAAAAGAATTTAAATACAAATAGTTAACAAACAAAACAGGCTCATGACCCAAGAGCAGATTCCCATTCAAAATCCCGTTCACCCAGACACCCCCACGCCCAAACGGACAACAGGACAACGCCTGCTGGCTCTTGGCCTGGTGGCCATTATATGCGCAGCTGGCCTGATAATGGCTCAAAAAATTATCAAGAGCAAACCTAAGGCAAGCCGTAAGCCTCCGCTCAAGATGCAAACTTTAGTCCAGGCAATACCTGTTCATCAAGCGACTTTTCCCCGCCAGCTAGAGACATTGGGTACAGTGCTCAGCGCACAGACATTGGCCCTTAAACCTGCTGTTGCAGGAACTGTTGAAAATGTACACCCAAACCTCGTCCCTGGAGGAGTCCTACAGGAAGGAGACACCGTTCTTCATCTTGATCCCCGCGATTACAGGCTGACCCATCAGCGACGCCGTAATGATCTTGAAAAAGCTGCCATGGATTTACGCCTGGAACAAGGCAGCCAGTCTGTTGCCCGCAGGGAATATGAGCTGATCTCGCAATTTTCAGGGGTTAACTTAAAGGATGCGCCAATCGATCTGGCCCTTCGCAAACCGCAGTTGGCAAAGGCAAAGGCTGCAAAAGCTGCCGCCGAGACAGAGGTGGCAATGGCCAAACTTAACCTTGATCGTACCCAGTTGCGGTGTCCTTTTAACGCTGTTGTTCTTGACACCAATGTCGAAGTAGGGGCACAGGTCAACAGCCAAACTACCATCGCCACTTTGGCTGGCACTGATGTTTTCTGGGTCCGGGCAACCCTTGCCCAGAAAGAACTGATAAACATAATACTCCCAGAAAGTGGAAAAGATGGTTCTTCTGTCAAAATCACTACCATTAGCGACCAAAAAAACACTGCTTATTGGCAGGGAAAAATCATTCATCTGCTTGGCGATGTAGACCCTAAAGGACTCATGGCCAGGGTACTCATAGAAATTGCCAAGCCCACTGATCGATCAACTGGCAAAATCCCCCTACTCTTGGGATCTGTTGTGCGAACAACCATTACCGGCATCCCGCTTAAAAATTGTTTTCAGGTACCGCGAAGCGCCGTGCGTCCTGACCAAAGCCTTCTTATCGCAACCAAAGAAAACACCCTTGAGATTCGACAGGTCTCCGTTATCTGGCAAAACAAAGACCAGGCATACATTGACCGCGGCCTTCATGACGGAGACCTGGTTATTATATCCAATGTGGCTGCCCCGATAAACGGCATGGACATTTCTATTAGTACACCCAACACTCCTCATACTCCCAGCGCTTCCCTGTGAAAAACACACTTTACTCTACCCATGCAGGTCCTATTCACTGGATGGCAGCAAACCCGGTTGCAGCAAACATCCTCATGCTGTTTTTTCTCATTGGGGGCATCTACTGGGGCACTCAGATTAAGCAGGAAGTCTTTCCTGAATTTGAACGTGATGAAGTTCGCATAAGCGTTGCCTACCCCGGTGCAAGCCCAGAGGAAGTGGTAGACGGCATTATCCTTCCCGTGGAAGAGGCGATTTCTTCACTGGAGGGCATTGAACAGGTACAGAGCAATGCTGTAGAGGGACGGGGAACGGTTACGGCAGAAGCACTGGTTGACACGGACCTTCAGCAGTTGGCTGTTGATATCAAAAACGAAGTCGACCGGATCAGTGCTTTTCCCGATGATGCAGAAGAACCAAAGGTGACTATTCCCTCACGCCGCCGTTCGGTTATCACTCTCATTCTTTATGGTGATCTTCCCGATACCATACTCAAGGAATCAGCGGAAATGGTCAGGGATCAACTCCTTCTTGATCCACTCATTTCCCAGCTGGAACTGCAGGGTAACCGCCCGCTGGAAATAGCAGTTAATGTCAGCCAGGAAACACTCCGCGCCTATGGTTTAACCATGCAGACCCTTGCGGGCAAAATCAAGAACAGTTCCATTGACCTGCCCGGAGGCACCATAAAAACCAGTAGCGGTGATGTGCAGTTGCGGATGAAGGAACGTCGTAGCGTGGGCCATGAATTCGCCTCCATTCCGGTTCTGATGACCGAGGAAGGCTCCCAGCTCCGGTTGGACGATATTGCAGATATCAAAGACGGTTTTGAAGAAACAGACCAGGCGATGCGCTATAATGGCATGCCCGCCATTGGCATCGAAATCTTTCGGGTTGGGGACCAAGGCCCCATAGAAATAGCTGACGCAGTCAAAAAACGGGTAAAAACATTGCGTGGAACGTTGCCGGACGGACTCAGCGTTGACACGGTCAATGACCGTTCTCTTATCTATCAACAACGACTCAATCTCCTGCTTAAAAACGGCTACCTCGGGCTTGCGCTGGTGTTCCTCCTGCTCGGACTTTTTCTTGAGCCGCGGTTGGCTTTCTGGGTAACCATGGGAATCCCGGTCTCCTTTCTCGGATCACTGCTCTTCCTCCCTCTTTTTGACGTTTCTGTGAATATGGTCTCTTTATTCGCCTTTATCATTTCGCTTGGGATTGTTGTGGACGACACCATTATCATAGGAGAAAATGTCTACCGCCTCCGCCAGCTGGGATATGATTCGCTTGAGGCAGCTCTTATTGGTGCCCGGGAAATGGCCGCACCGGTAACGTTTGCCGTATTGACCAACATTGTAACCTTTATGCCGCTCTACTTTATTCCCGGCGTGATGGGTAAAATTTTTCGCGCCATTCCGGTTGTTGTGGGAACAGTTTTCTTCATCTCTCTTATTGAAGCTCTTTTTGTTTTACCAGCCCATCTGGGCCACCAGCGCCCTCTTAAAGGACGCATTGGATCACTCCTTGAAAAGCTGCAAGCCCGCATCAGCAACGGTATAACCCGCATCATAGAGAAAAGTTTCACTCCCCTTATCATCTTGGCCCTCCGGTATCGCTACATCAGCACAGCCATCGCTATGACCATCCTGCTCTTGACAGGTGCTTATATCAAAAGTGGTCATATGGGAATGACCATGTTCCCCAAGGTAGAATCAGACAGGGCCTATGTCTCTTTTGAATTGCCAGTCGGGGCACCCAGTGAAAAAGTAGAAACGACCCTTACCACTCTTCTTAACTCTGCAAAAAGAATAGCTGTCCGCTATGGAGATAGTGAACTGGTACATGGCACCCAAGCGATGATCAATGACAACAAAGGATGGATAAAAATCTACCTCACCCCTCCAGACATCCGTCCCCTTTCCACCCATGAATTTACAAAGCTTTGGCGTAAGGATGTGGGCAGCTTGCCGGATATTGAATCAATACGATTTCGATCAAACTCCGGTGGGCCTGGCTCAGGTGCCGGCCTCACTCTTGAGCTCCAGCACCGAAATCCTGAAATACTGCATCGTGCAAGCCGTGAAATTGTCACCTTTTTACAAACCTTTCCCATTGTCAGCGAAATCGAAGATGGGTTTGAACTGGGCAAGCAACAGTATGACTTTCAACTTAATCCCCTGGGATACCGACTGGGATTGAGTCCGAATTCGGTTGCCCGTCAGATACGAGCTTCCTTTTACGGTCACGAAATCAACCGTCAGCTGCGGGGAAGAGATGAAATAAAAATCATGCTCCGTTACCCACCCCATGAACGAGAAACACTGCTGTCTTTGGAAAAAATGATGCTGCGAACTCCGGATGGCGGTGAAGTGCCTTTGCCAAGTGTTGTCACCATCACTCCAGGCAGGGCATTTACCTCTATTCAACACAGGGATGGACGAAGAACGATTCAAGTGACCGCTGACATTACTCCGGCCAAAAAGACCGACCAAGTCATTTCCGCACTCAAAACCGAATTATTGCCGGAGCTGTCCAGCCGCTATGGAGGACTCAGTTTTTCCTTTGAAGGAAAACAGGCAGATAGAAAAAAATCCATGGCTGCACTGGCGAGGGGGATGCTGGTGGCGCTGTTGCTTGTCTATATTCTGCTCACCATCATTTTTAAAAGTTACAGCCAACCTGTTATCATCATGGCGGCAATCCCTTTCGGCATAGTCGGTGCGGTGATTGGTCACCTCCTGATGGGATTCACTCTCAGCCTGGTCTCTTTTTTCGGTATTGTCGCCCTTGCCGGCGTGGTGGTCGATGACTCACTGGTTCTGATAGACCTTACCAATCGTAATCGCACTCAAGGCCATACTGCTTATGCGGCAGTCATTAATGCTGCTGTATCCAGATTCAGGCCCATTATCCTGACCACCCTGACCACCTTTTTTGGCCTGCTGCCAATGATATTTGAAACCTCCCGCCAGGCACGTTTTCTTATCCCCATGGCTATTTCATTAGGCTTTGGTATTCTTTTCGCCACTGCCATTACTCTGATATTAATCCCTTCCCTGTACCTCATCCTTGAGGACGTCCGCCACCTTTTGGGCCTCCGGCCTTCGCAAGCCACCCGCACATATAATTAAGCGGCTCTTTCTTCAGGGGTAAGAATTTAGCGCCTGCTCTCAAAAAATCGTATTTCCTGCCTGGGACAAAATTCTGGTGATTTTTTCCAATAATCGAGAACGATGACTCCACACGTGCCAATACAGGGGAATCGGACAGGCATTACCAGGTACCAGTTCTACCAACTCATGATTTTGCAGATACTGACGCCCTTGCATATCCGGTACGCTTCCATAAGCCAGACCTTTTCGTATCAATTCAACAAACTGCTCTGATGAGGGAATAGAGTGAATCGGAAAGGACGGCGGCATCTCGGTCAAAATCCCCTCAAATACTCGATGATGGAGCCCATCTTGACGATTAAAAATAACTGCCGGAGCCTGTGATACAGCCTCTTGGCTTACTCCGTCAGGGAACCACGTCGAACAAAACTCCCTGGTTGCTAGCAATCGGTAATGCATGGTCCCTAGATGATGCATAGTGCATCCTTGGACAGGCCTTGCATGGGAGCTTATACATCCCATGACCTCCCCTGATTTCAAATAGCTGAGTGTTTGTTCCTGGTCATCTACCTGAAGATCAAGAGTTACCCGCTCTGTCAATAATAACGGGACAACCGCCTCCAAAAACCACGTAGCCAGACTGTCTGCATTCAGTCCTATGGTCAGGGGAACAAAAGTGCTCTGATTATCCTTATCCAGCATTTCTGCCATTCCTTTTTCAAGGCTCATGACTTGCTGATAATGCTTTAAAATAAGACGTCCGGCATCTGTAGGGACAGGTGGGTTGGACCGTACCAGCAAAACTCTTCTTGTTTGCTCCTCCAACAGCTTCACCCGTTGAGAAACAGCAGACTGGCTTATGTAAAGCTTTTGAGCAGCTTTTTCAAAACCACGTTCAAGGACAACCGTGGCCATGGCTTTAATCAACTTATAATCAAACATGACTCCATCGTTAGCATTACTTATGGATGATAAAAACTATTAATTTTACAAAATAAGCATTTTTGAATACTTTGGCCTACCCTAAATAACAGCAAAACCTTTCAACCGTATTGCGTGCCACAATCGTAAAAATCAAAAAAGAGGATGATCATGCCATATTTTAACGAACTGGTAACAGGAGCGGCTTTGATCGTTGCCATAGGGGCACAAAATGCTTTTGTCCTCAGTAACGGGATTAAAAAAAATCACATACTGGTCATTGTTCTTATATGCAGCGTCTGTGATGCCCTACTTATCATCGCTGGCGTTTCAGGTGTCGGAGCAGCTATCTCGGCTCCCCCTCTGCTCACAGAAATAACCCTGTGGGGAGGAGCACTTTTTCTGTTCTGGTACGCCTCCTTCCGCTCCCTGCGGTCGGCCTTTAATTAGAACAAACCGAACCTACCTGCCGATCTTTCACCGCCGTAATCGGAGCAACTTTTGCTGTTACTCTCCTCAATCCCCATGTTTACCTGGATACGATGATTTTGGTTGGTAGTATTGGCAGTCGTTTTGGTGAAAATGAACGCCTCTTGTTTGCTCTTGGCGCCATATCAGCTTCTTTTATCTGGTTTTTCACCCTTGGTTTTGGCGGCAGGCAGCAAACTAGCGTCCTTTTTTAAAAACCCTTTATCGTGGAAGATTCTCGATGTGACGGTTGGCCTTATTATGCTTACCTTGGGCACCTCTCTCATTCTGCAGGGACAAGGGGTGTAAATCTTTTATTTTCTATATTTTTTCATTGTGATTTCAGGCAAAAATGCCCATAATATTAGTAAATGTATGCAATGTTTTGATAGTTGATTGACCACTGGCCCGTTGGTAACATCATTAACTCACTCCATTTAATGAGGTGTACCATGCAAACAAACAATACGATTATTGTCCCGATCGATTTTCTTACCCACACTGATAAGGTTGTGACTTATGCCGTTTACATGGCAAAAAAACTCAATGCCACACTCCACTTTCTCCATGTCGTGGAGGAAGTAAGTATCTATGGTGACTACATGGGTCCGACAATCAAACACTTTGTTCCGCAAATGATGGAACTCTCCCAGGAAAAGATGAATAACCTGGTTGAAAAACACAACAGTAGCAAGCTGCCCTGCCAGGGTAAAGTTCTGAATGGTGATGTGGTTGAAGGCATTTGTACCTATGCCGAAAAAAACAAAGGGGATATGATCATCATCGGCACCCATGGAAGAAAAGGACTGGAAAAAATGTGGCTTGGCAGTGTCGCGGAAAGGGTGGTTAAAAACGCTCCGTGCCCGACCCTTACCTATAATCCTAACAAATGAGGGTGATGGCATTGTAAAAACTTCGGTCTCCGCTACCTGTATACCCGTGGTTTAACGTAGCCATCTTTTAAAATGTGATGGACATTTACGAGTCCATTAAGGGTGGGAAACATAGTGAGCTGGTACCTGCTACGATCTTCTCGGCTTGCTGGTTTTCACTTTCTAGGGTTGCGGGCTCTGATTCCACAAACAAAGGGCTATCTCACATATAAAAATAGCCCTTTGTTTGTTTGCAGGAGCAAAGCTTTTACCTCCTCACGGCCAAGGGGTCTTCCTTACCACCATTTTCTGAAAGCCACTCAACCTAAAACAGGCTGATTTAAAGACACCTCAAACCACCAATGGACCAACGGCAATGTCCACAAGGAACGATACTGCCGTGGCAGTCATTAACGGTGAGCAGGTTATTATTGACGATATCTGCACACGGAGCTTGAGGGCAACTCCAGCACCTGGAATATTCTGCCCTGCGTGCTTCTTCACGAAACTTTCTATATTCTTCGCCCTCCCAGATAGCAGCCAATGAACTGTCATGGAGATTTCCAAAATCTCGCTGCTGCACATCGATCAATTCATTACCACCCATGCAGGAATAGGAGTGCCACAGAAAATGACAGGGCATAACCTCGCCCCTGGTACCAATAAATGCTGCCTCCTCCTCAATAAAAAGGCATGAACGATTTTGCTCGGCCTGCAATGGTGGCAGCTCCAAAGTAATACCTTGTGCCTGCGCCACCTTTTGGGCTGCAGCAAAAAGAGCCGAGGTGTGCTCCATTTGTTCCACGTCATATTCAAGCAAATCCACCCAGTGAAGATATATATCTTTTTCCTGGGCTTCTCTGCGCATTTCAGCCAGCAGTAAAAGTGCCTGCTTATCCTGTGATGCTCTGTTGAACTTCAAGTATGCCTGCAAACCACGCACAAGATCGATTCCTTGCTGGCGGGCAAGCCCCTGGTATCTGACGAAAAGATTACGTACTTCAGGGGTAACAGGGCTAAACAGACTCTTTTTGGCCATTTCCTTGTCGTAGGCAAACAGGTGACTTACCAAAATATAATCCACACCATGACGGGCGCCCCATTGCACCAGCTCGGGTAAGGCCTCGATATTATCCTGACTCACTACAATTTCAAGCCCAGCCTGCACCTTTTTGGGGCGCATAAAAGGACGTAGACTACCAAGCGCCCTTGCAACTGTAACGGAACTGGGTGAGCTAATGCCACTCTTATCGTCCCCCTCTCCCTGCAACCCATCCACTGAAAAACACACTGTGGAAAGTCCTGCCTCCACGAGCTGCTCTGCCATGGTAGACGACATTAGAACACCATTACTTTGAAAGCCGATCACCCCACCACTCTTCATCACGGCCCTGGCTCTTGCTACCATTTCTACCAAATGCGGATGAAGCAGAGGTTCACCAATCCCGTTTAAAATAAGCGTATCCACCTCGCCCAATGCAGGGAGCAGTTTTTCAAACAATGAAAGAGGTAAATCCTCATTGGAGATAGAATTTCCAGGCATCTGCTTTATACATTTTTGACAGGCAAGATTACAGCGGGTGGTTGATTCAATATAGAGTTTTTTAGGTCCAGACATATATGCAATGGGTGAAAAATAGTTAGCGTGTGTACAACCATGGAACGGCTGTGGAAGGAAGCGCTTTTCCATACGCCCCTTTGTTGACAACAAATTGTAGAACCAGGGCGCTCCGTCGAAGAAGGCCCTGTACAGATAAAATGCGTTTGTTTAAAGCCGCCCTTCTTCTACCCCGTGACAGGCTACTTGAGTGCCACCTTCCACATCGATCAATTGTGGGATTTCCTGGCGGCATCGATCATTGGTATGTCGGCAGCGGGTATGGAAAACACACCCAGACGGCAGACTGATGGGGGAAGGAACATCACCCGTTAATTTTTCATGGGAAGCAGCCTTGCCCAACTGAGGTATTGCCGATAACAACGCCTGGGTATAAGGGTGACGGGGCCTTTGAAAAAGTTCCTTGGCCTGAGCGAGTTCACACATGGATCCAAGATACATGACAGCAACCCGCTTTGAAATATGCTCGACCACAGATAAATCGTGGCTGATAAAAAGGTAGGTCAGATTATTCTGCTCCTGGAGGTCCATCATCAAATTAAGAATTTGGGCCTGAATAGAAACATCGAGCGCTGCTATGGGTTCATCAGCAACAATAAAATCCGGTTCCACTGTAAGTGCACGGGCAATGGAAATACGCTGTCGCTGACCGCCTGAAAGCTCATGCGAATAGCGGGTATGCCAATCAGGATCAATACCCACTTGCTCCATCACCAGGGCAACCTTTTCAGCTACAGCTACCTTTCCAAGCTTGGGTTGATGAAAACAAATGGGTTCTTTCAAAATCTTGCCCAGTGTCATACGGGGATTTAATGAAGCATAGGGATCCTGGAAGACCATCTGCATGTGCGCACGAAATGGCTGGCGCCGTGCCTCACTGAGATTATCGATCCGGTCATTTTTATAATACACCTCTCCCTCTTCGGGTGGATACAGTCCCATAACCGTACGTGCCAGGGTCGATTTCCCGCACCCTGATTCACCAACCACACTTACAGTCTCCCCTTGGGCCACATCTATACTGACACCGTTTACAGCACGAACGACAGTTCTTTCTTTGGAAATCTTACCACCGGAGAAACGAAACTGATCCAGCCAACCACCGGTGATGTCAAACCGTTTGACAAGATTACGGATGCTTACCAAAATCAAAGGATCCATTAGCACCCCTCCTTTCTTTGTTGGCCATTTTTCTCTGTTTC
This sequence comes from Desulfobulbus sp., assembly GCA_030600525.1. Classification (GTDB taxonomy): domain Bacteria; phylum Desulfobacterota; class Desulfobulbia; order Desulfobulbales; family Desulfobulbaceae; genus Desulfogranum. Next base: position 14,824 of record JAUVLX010000016.1, read on the forward strand.
AATACCTATGTAACAGCATAACTCCAAGACCTGAAGAATGTATGACAGCATAACAGATAACATTATTTCACCATGTGGCACGCAACTTGGTTGCCTGATGATTTACGCTCAAGCAGTGGCTTGGTCAAACAGATATCTGCAGCCAGGGAGCATCGATTTCGAAAAGAACATCCTTCTGGTATCTTGGCCAACCCTGGCATAACTCCTGGGATCTGATTTAAACGGCCGTCGCCGGAAGCCCGTTGAGGCAAAGCACCAAGCAGACCTCTTGTATAGGGGTGCTGAGGATTGGTAATAAGCTCTTCGGTAGCACCCAGCTCCACAATCGAACCAGCATACATAACAGCAATCCGTTGGGTTACCTGAGACACAACTGCCAGATCATGGGTGATAAGAATAAGGCCCATGTGTTCTGTTTCACACAATTCGAGCAACAGGTCCATAATCTCTGCCTGTATGGTCACATCCAGGGCAGTGGTCGGCTCATCAGCAATAATCAAAGAGGGGTTAGTCAACAGGGAGATAGCAATAATAATCCGTTGCCGCATCCCCCCTGAAAACTCATGAGGGTATTGATCAAGGCGCTTTTCCGGTGACGGGATATACACCTTACGCAATTTTTCCAGACAGATCGCATTCACATCGGTTGCGCTCATACTCGCATGGGCATTGATGGTTTCCCGCATCTGGTCACCAATGGTGAGTACAGGGTTGAGAGTCATCATCGGGTCCTGAAAAATCATACTGATCCGGTTACCCCTAATCTGGCGCATCTGTTCGTAGGAATAGGACGAGATCTCTTCCCCCTGAAACAAGACGCTACCGGAAGCAATACGACCGGGCTTGGAAATCAGATTAATGATCGAAAAGCCGAGCACCGATTTCCCAGCACCTGATTCGCCTACAATACCAAGCCTCTCCCCTTTATCCACGGAAAGGCTCACATTGTTGACCGCTCTCAGCGTTGTAGAACGAAGAGTGAAATCAACGTTAAGATTGTTGATGGCAAGCAGTTTATCCACAACTTATCCTTTATTATCCTTTATAGAGCTTAGGGTTGAGGTAATCTCTAATCCAGTCACCCAACAAATTGATCACCAGGATCAGCACCACCAGCAGTATTCCCGGGAAAATGGTAATCCACCATGTGCCGGAAAAAATGTATTCAAACCCGGAAGTTATGAGGGAGCCCAGTGACGGTTTATTCTGAGGCATCCCCAGTCCAAGAAAAGAAAGTGCAGCTTCACTCATTATCGCGTTGGCCACCTGCACCGTCGAGATAACCAGGACAGGCGAAAGCGTGTTCGGCAAGATGTGGCGCCACATGATCCGTAACCGGGACAGCCCGATGATCCTGGCAGCCTCGATATACTCCTTTCGCCGCTCAGCAAGTACGGAAGCACGAACTGTTCGGGCATACTGAGGCCACTCAGCCAGGCCGATGATAAGAATCAACAGTGGAGCGGCAATTTTTTCGTAGTTGGCAACCCCGAACATCATCTGAAAAGTCGCCCCTATAAAAATAGCAATCATATAGGTGGAAAAAGAAAGCTGTACATCTGCAATACGCATCAGGATCGCATCCAGCTTTTTTATATAACCCGATAACAGGCCGACAACGATACCTATCGTTGCTTGGAGCAAAACGGCTCCAAGGCCGATCAAGATGGAAATACGCATCCCGTACAACATGGTTGACAGCATGTCCCTGCCCATATCATCGGTACCGAGCAAAAAACGAGCTGACCCTTCACTGGCCCAGACAGGCGGCAACTCGGAATCCATGATATCAATGGTGGTTGGATCATAGGGATTATGGGGTGCGATGAGGGGGGCAGCAAAAGCACCGACAAAAAGGACCAGCAAAATACCAAAAGAAATATAAGCTATGGGGTCACGAAAAAAATAATATACAAAGTCAGATCGCTGTATTTTGCGGAGAAAGGCCATATCTTACTTCCTCCCTGCAATTCTGACGGTCGGATTCACCAACCCGTAAATCAAATCAACCATGGTATTAACCACCACAAAAATAAAACCAACCACCACGATATAGGAAACCATCAGCGCAGTGTCGGCCCTGGATACGGACTCAATAAACATGGCGCCCATTCCCTGCCACTGAAACACGGTCTCAGTGAGAATGGTAAAGGCAACCATAATCCCCAACTGCACACCACCAACGGTAATAACAGGCAGCAGGGTGTTCTTAAAGGCATGGACATACCATACCCGCCGGGGTTTCAGCCCCTTGGCCCAGGCAAACTTCACATATTCTGTTTCCAGCACTTCCATCATCTCCGAGCGAATAAGACGAATAAAGAGCGGCAGCATGATCGACGAAAGTGCAATGGACGGCATGATAAGATGGCGCAATCCGTCCCAGGTCAACAGCCCCGAATCCCAAAAACCAAACAGGCGCACGGTCTCACCACGGCCAAAACTCGGTAGCCATCCCAGCTCAACTGAAAAAATGTAGATCAACAAAATAGCAGTAAGGAAAACCGGCATGGATACGCCTACAATGGATATCCCCAAAATAAGACGGCTCAAAAGCCGCTTGGGATGTATTGCCGCATAAATACCCATTGGAACGGAAAGACCGATTACGATCAGAGAGGCGCAAAAAACCAGTTCCAACGTGGCCGGTGCTTTGGCCAGGATGACTTCGGTGACTGGTTTTTTGAAAAAAAAGGACCGGCCAAGATCTCCATGGACCGCACTTTTTAAAAAACGTCCATATTGAATGAAAAACGGGTCGTTAAGGCCCAGCTTCTCACGAATTTCAGACCGCTCCTGAGGAGTGACACGTTCGCCGACCAATTCACGTACCGGGTCGCCGAAACTATGTTTTATGGAAAAACCAATAAAGCTGATAACCAACATTACCAGGATGGCCTGGGCAATTCTTCTAACGGTAAATGCAAACATGGCAGAATGGTCAATATGAGAAAAGGGAACACCGGTCGAGCCGGGTTCCCTTTAGATAAAGAGAGTCATGAACCTGTAGACATTGCAGGCTATTTAATGGTCAGATCTCCGAAGTACGGGAAGTTCATGACATTGACGATATCCTCTGTGTTCATATTGTCCTTGGATGCCCAAGATAAATTCTGCCAGTGCAGCGGAATAAATGCAGCATCATCAAACAATATTTTCTCGATCTTCTGCAGCATGGCCGAACGTTTGACGGTGTCGGTCTCACTGTTAGAGGCAAAGGTCAGGGAATCAACTTCCTGGTTACAGTAGTTGCCGGAGTTATACTGACCACGTCCTGTTTCCTTGTTGGGGCACAGATAGAGATATTCAAAGAAATTGGCAGAATCTTCGGTATCTGAATGCCAACCGATCATCTGGATATCTGCCACCTGGGCGTCGAACTGATCCCAGTATTGAGCCTTTGGCATGGTTTTCAGATTAACTTTGACACCAATTTTACTCATCATGGACACGAATACCTGGGCAATTTTCGCATCGTTCACATAACGGTTATTGGGCGCAATCATGGTGCATTCAAATCCCTTCTCAAAGCCAGCTTCCTTCATCAGTTTTTTGGCCATGTCCAGGTCGTAACGAGGCTGCAGATCAGGGTTGTATCCCTGGTACCCATCAGGAGAGTTCTGCGCTGCGGGGGTAGCAAAACCTTTCATGATCTTCTGGGCCACTCCAACATTGTTATAAGCATAAGCCATTGCCTGACGAACTTTTGGATTGGCGAATTCTGCGCGACGCTTCTGGTTAAGCTGGAAAGTGATGATACGGGACCCTGACATGGTGACCAGCTTAAGGCCGTCTGTTTTTTCTATCCGTTCAAGATCAGTCGGAGGAACTGGCATAATGAAATCCACATCACCAGACAGCAGGGCTGCAACACGGGTTGGATTTTCAGAAATCGGGGTCAGGACAATCTCGCTGACGTTCCCTGTATTCTTATCCCAATAGCCCGCAAAACGGGTAAAAACGGTTTTAACACCCTGCTCTCTTTCTGCTACAGTGAACGGACCAGTACCGGACTCGTTAAAATTGGCAAAGGAATAGTCGGTTTTGATGATGAGGTCTTTGGCTTTCCCATTTTTCTCGTCATCGCCAGTGTAGAATTTTTTGTCCATGGGAAAGATGTAGGTGCCCATGGACATTACCAGACCATAAGGTTCCTTGGTAATAAGGTCCACGGTGTGCGTGTCTACAACCTTAGCTTCGACAAAATTTTCAAATAAGCCCTTATAATCGTCGGACATCTTCAAACGGGCCAGAGTGAAAACAACATCTTCAGCTGTAAAATCGTTGCCAGAATGAAACTTGACGCCTTTACGAAGATAAAATCGGGTGGTTGTTGGATTGACCAGTTCCCATTTTTCAGCCAGTCGTGGTTCGAATTTACCATCTTTGGTCCAACGTACCAGTGGATCAAAAACCATGTGTGAATATTGAAGCATGCCACCGGAAAGCTGGACATGCGGATCAAGGGATACCGGATCGGCATCCATGGCAAGTTTCAACGTTGCAGCCTGGGTAGTGGACCCCAAAGCCAACATTGTCACTGCCAGTACGAAGAACATGCGGACAATCAGTTTCTTCACTCCTCTTCCCTCCGGATAAATCTTTTGTCTTACAGGGAGATGCCGTGGGTTATTTCTATTGGGCAAAATCCCCGTGCCTCAGCGCATTACAGCCTGCACTTTTCCCATTCTTTTATAGTCAAGCTACATAACCGGGTCAAGCAAGAACCTCCAAAGACCAGTAATACCTGCTCAAAAAGCACAAAATGCACAAGTAAAAAGATAACAACGGAGATTATCTTAAAAATTGAAGCAATCCGTACCAAAGCAGTGGCAGAAAAATACCTGGAATAAGGTTACCGACTCGAATAGTTGTTATCTTCAACAAATTTAAACCAATGGCCAGGATCAGCAGACCGCCGACAGAGGTCATCTGGCTGATAGTTTCAGGAACCAGAAGATTTTTCATCAAGACTGCGGTCAAGGTGATTAATCCCTGGTAGAGAAAGACCGCAGCACTGGAAAACATCACCCCAAGCCCCATTGCTGAAGCAAAAATAATAGATGTAACCCCGTCAAGGATGGATTTTGCAAACAGGGTTTGGTGATTACCGGTCAAACCGCTCTCCAGAGAGCCTACTATCGCCATCGAACCAACACAAAAAACCAAGCTTGCCGTTACAAACCCTCTTGCAAAGGAACTTGTATCGCTGGAGCGTGCAGCTACTTTACTTTCGAGGTATTTCCCCAATGATTCAAGGCGGGTTTCAATTTTAAGAAATTCGCCTATCAAGGCTCCCAGGATGACTGAGAGAATAACAATAATCAGGTTATCAGATACCAGCGAACTTTTAATCCCGATCAGGATGACCGACAGCCCGACGCCACCCATGACAATTTCTTTATAATTATCCGGGATGCCTTTACTAAACAGTAGCCCTATTAAAGAGCCTGCAATGATTGCCGCAGCATTTACAATTGTTCCAAGCATATTTTCCCAGGGAATAAATGAGTGAATATAGGTTGATTTGTTCGGCCCTTATACTACAAAACTATTTTTTTAAAAGACGTATTTATCGGCCCTCCAGGAAAATAGGATACTCATCGCTCTTTGCGGCAGTTCCAGGTATACTCAACAGATTGTTTAGTTAAAATTATATCTATTCCGACTTAACCCTTTTCTATCTTACAGCCCATGACCACACCACCTTCAACGTCCCCGTCCGGTAACCAATGGTTGAAAATCACCTGCAACACCCCGTCTATCATGAGCGAAGCTGCTGCAGACCTGATCGGTGTTCTCAGTAATACAGGTGTTGAGCAAAGCCCGGATACAGAAACCGGCTGCCGCATTAGCGGTTTTTTCCAGCTGGATACAAGCGACCCCACTGACGAACAGATCGAAGAGCTTACAGCACTGGTAGGTAAACGATTGGAAGAGCTGTTCTCCCTTTACGACCACCAAATGGAAGCCATTGAAACAACCCTTATCGACGATCAGGATTGGGCAACCAGCTGGAAGCAATTTTTTAACGCCTTTGAAATTGTTCCAGGACTGGTCATCAAGCCGACCTGGGAACAGTACACCCCTGAAAGTGGTCAGCATGTCATAGAGATGGATCCAGGAATGGCATTTGGAACCGGGC
>JAUVLX010000324.1 GCA_030600525.1 Desulfobulbus sp.
AAGGAGCAGACGATGCCGATAAAATGATCGTCTGTGCGATCCCGTTTCTCCGGGACAAAGATATACGAAGTGCCGCTGCTGCAGAAGACATGGCCACCAAATCTAAAAAACTGCAGGAAGAGATTCGCAGCCATTACCACAAAGTTTGTGCTGCTGCGGAAAACATTCGCAGCCAACATCGAACGTCCTTGCCGATTGTCGCCATGGGGCATCTGTTTACCGCAGGCGGCCGAACCGTCGACGGAGACGGGGTTAGGGAGCTCTATATTGGCGGCCTTGCCCATCTGCATAGCAGCGGTTTCCCTGACGCCATAGACTATCTGGCACTCGGCCACCTGCATATCGCCCAACGGGTAGGCGGAAAGGAGCAGTACCGATATTGTGGTTCTCCTCTTCCCATGGGATTTAACGAAGCTGAACAGCAAAAATACATCTTTGACGTTTCCCTTTTGCCAAACGATCTTCAGGTCACGCCTGTACACGTTCCCTGTTTTCAAGACCTGGTAAAACTCCAAGGCGACCTCACCTCCCTGACAGATTCCATCAAACAACTTGCAAAGCAAGAAAGTACTGCCTGGCTGGAACTTTTCTATAGCGGTTCAAGTGATCCGGGAAGGCTCAGGCAACACCTGCAGGATGCAGTGCAGGATACGTCGCTGACAATTTTACGGATACGCACCAACCACAGCGCTACCGTTCACCTGCAACAACAAAAGCCAACAGAATCGCTCGATGATCTCAGCGTTGAGGAGGTCTTTGAACGTTGCCTGGCAAGCACGGATTATACGCCGGAGCAATGCACAGACCTCCGCCTGACCTTTCAAAAAGTGGTTGCATCTCTTGACCAGGAAGACATTGACCGTGGGTAACGAACAGCCATGAGAATACTCAAAATACACCTGCGCAACCTGAATTCACTGACGGGTACCTGGTCCATTGATTTCACCGCTCCGGAATACACGGCTGATGGTATCTTTGCCATTACCGGTCCCACGGGTGCTGGCAAGACCACGCTGCTGGATGCGATCACCCTGGCCTTGTTTGGTTGTACACCTCGGCTTGGCCGGGTAACCAAGGCAAACAACGAGATCATGTCACGCGCCACTGGCGAATGTTATGCAGAAGTTGAATTTGCTACCACTGCTGGCAGGTTCAGGTGCCATTGGAGTCAGCATCGTTCCCGTCGCAGCGGTGCAGGTGAACTCCAGCAACATAAACATGAAATTGTCGATGCCGAGACAGGCAAGGTGCTGGAAACAAAGGTCAGAGAAGTAGGACTGCTGGTCGAAAAACTGACCGGACTTGATTATGAACAATTTACCCGCTCAATCCTGCTTGCTCAAGGGCAGTTTGCCGCCTTTCTTAACGCTGATGCGAGCCAGCGGGCGCCTATTTTGGAACAAATTACCGGAACTGAAATATACAGCCGCATTTCTATCAGGGTCCATGAACGGACAGCGGAAGAACGAAAAAAGGCTGACCTGATCCGGGCGGAGACAGGCATGATCATTGTCTTGTCAGCAGAAGAGGAAAACAGCCTGGGTGATACACTTGATGCCACGGTTTCCTCGGCAGAAAAACTCCAAAGCGACCTCACCCATGTTACCTCATCCATCCACCTGCTGCAGGCAACCGATCAGGCCGAGGAAGCATTCCTGGTAGCACGCAATAAAATGGTCCAGTGGCACAAGCGCTTTCAAATGGCTACGCCTGAGCTGCAACTGCTTGAACGAGGGCAGCAGGCTCAGCAAATAGAAGGTGATGTAAAAACGCTGCAAATACTGCAACAAAAAACCGTTGAAGAAAACGCTGCTCTGGAAAATGGCCGCAAGACTCTGCAGGAAAAACACAGCAACGAGATTGCACCGCAAAAACACTCTCCACCAACGAACAGACCGTTGCTGCAATCTTCGCACAACAGGAAAAAGCTGCAGAAACTATAAAGAGTGTTCGTCTCTTGGACGGCAAGATTGCTGACAATGATCTCTTGCTCCAGGCCCAAGCCGCAGAAATAAAAACTCTGCAACAAGAACAACAACAGATACAAGCCGGTGAAAAAAAACTAACCACAGAACTTACCCAGATGACCAGCCTCCAAAAATCAGCTAATCATTATCTGGAAGAACAGGCTGTGGACGGCATCCTGGTTGAACACTTTGAAAAAATCAGGCAACAGTGCACAGAACTCACCCACCTGGACGAAAAGCACAAACAGGAGCAAAAGAAAAGCACCCACCTAGCGGACCACCTCAAACAGGAGCAGAAAAACCTCACCACTGCCCGCACAAGTTGTGCCAAGGCAAAGCAAACGCTGGACAACAACCAACTCGGCCTGGACGGATATAAGAAGAAAAAGTTGGATCTGCTCGCCGGCGATACCCTTGCCACTCTCAACAAAAATATTGAGGAGGTAGTCACCAAAGAACAGATGCTCAAAGAAGTGCAACGCCTGCTGCCTCAAAAAACCATACTCCAGGAGGGGATGGTAAAGCAGAAGGAGCAGCTGACAGCCTTTGAGAAGCAGACCACCCAACTGCAGCACGCACTTGGAGTGAAGACCGCAAAAGAATCGAAGCTTAACCAGCGAATCGAACAGCTGGAAAAAAAACAGGCGCAACACCTTCTCGTTGCCAATCTGGAGACAGAACGCCAAAAATTACACGATGGACACCCATGTCCACTATGCGGTGCCATTGAGCATCCTTGGTCAGACAATACACCACCTGTGGAAGATCAAAAAAGTAAACTGCAGGATGCCAGACAGCTACTACAAATCGTGCATGATGGTGTGGCGGCAGACCGTGCAAGCCTCACCGCTATCAGCAAAGATATTCATTATAGCCAACAGGCTCTCACGCAGGCCAATAAAGAATACAGCCAAACCAATAGCCAGTTGGAAGTCTTGCAGAAAAAGCTGGATCTGACTCCCGACCAATTAACAACCTTGGAGCAGGTTAACGACCTCCACCAAGAGACAACTGATCAGCTCCTCCACCTCAAGAACTGCCTACAGCAAATCCAGGAAATTGACGAGAGCTACCTCCGACTGCAGGCGAGAACAGACAAAACGAACCAGGTGTATAATGATACCCGGCATGCGTTGCAAAGTGGCGAGCATAAAGTGACCAGTGCAGAAAAAGACATCCACCAGCATACACACCTGATGAGCGAAGCAGCTCTGCAGGTGACCGATAAACTGAGCCAGCTTAACGAACAGCTACAATCACTTAACGTAGAGGAATGCTCAATCGAAAATATGCACGCATTATTGGCTGCACTTGAGCAAAGACGCAATCGGTGGAAAAAAACTGTCCATGAGCACCAGCAACTGGACCTGGCAATCACGAAACACAGGGCTGAAGTAGATAAAGCCCAGGCAAGCCTGGCAACCCTTGATGGTAACCTTAAAAAGTTAGGTGTAACTTTTGATGAGCTGAAGGAAAAAAGGGAAAAAGAGCATACTGAACGAATCCAACTTTTCGGCAAAAAAAATCCAGACGTTGAAGAACAGGAATGGAAGAAAAAGACTGCCAAGGCTGAGTCGGAAAAAGAGAGATTAAGACAGCGGCTCCTGGAATTAGAAAAAACAGTCTCTGGACTGACCGAAAAGCAGCTCGCCATTGAACAGAGCCTGACAAAACTTTCTGCAGAGCGTGTGCAGCAGGAACAATGCGTCACCCAGTTGCTAAATGACAAAGGGTTCTCTAGCCTCAGTGAGTACAAAGAGGCGTTGCTACCAAAAGAAAAGCTGGCAATTCTCTCTGTTCGCAAGATGGCACTTGACAAGGAACAGACAGAGACCTCACATCGTTTACGGGAAAAATCACTGGAGCTGCTGCAACTGAAAAAACAGGATCCCGGTGACAAGCCCCTTGAAATACTGCAGCAGGAGCAAAAAAACCTCAAAGAAGCCGTTGAGCAATTTCAGCAGCAGATAGGGGCTGTCAGAGAAAAGCT
>JAUVLX010000238.1 GCA_030600525.1 Desulfobulbus sp.
TGTTCCCTCTTCCCTGATTCATAAAGCGCCCGCAGAATGCAGCGCCCTATTCTCCCATATCCATTAATAGCAATGCGAATACTCATGAGTGTGTTATTCCTGCAACTTCTAATTACTGATCCAGCTTCTAAACCTACGCCATACCTTATCACAAGGGCAGATACAGCTCATATACAAAAGAAACGGCAATCTTGTTACCCTATAATGGCACTTTTTTCTCTTTTTAAGGACTAATCTGTACAATTTGCCTTTCCTGTGGCCCCAAAAAACCAGAAAACAACAGCCAACCCCACAGCTCAGATGCAATTACAGCAAAAAGATAGATACACTGATGCTGAAAAATGGCTGCGGAACCTTGGTGAAAAAGACAATAAAGACATTCAGCAGATGGCTGCCTCTGTAGCCAGGCAGGATATTATCGCAGCATTTGTCGTGTGCTTAATTCTGTTTAAAAGGTATATTAGCGTTTACGATTGTTTTTTCGACATCCATTTTACCATCCATTTAACAGCTTCGACGAATCTATGCAGATATATCTCTGGCGCCACAGCAACCAATTCTCCAGCTGGTCCATGATCGACGAACCACAGATTTATAACGACAGGTATACCAAGGCAGAAGTTGCAGTTATGGCTACTTCCAAGGAGGAAGCCTACCAGTTACTGGCCCAAGACGGTCACTGGAACATGGATGACCTGCAACGTATCGAGCCAGAAATCATCTCCCTCAACGCATCCCGAATTTTAACCAGCCATATCGTCTTTTAAATCGATATCCCACCAGCTTCCCCCCAAAAAGGGACAGCCTTGTGATTTATTTATTTTTATGAGGCGCAGGGTAGAGTATATTTTTTGAACCAAAGACCAAAAAACACCTTTGGTGCAAAAACAATCATACTCGCTAACCTTGCCAGTGTAATCAAGCCCGCAACCAAATGGAACTTATATGAAACAGACATTGCAGCTCGTTTTGCTCCTGTTACTTATTTCCCTCACCTGTCAGGTGACCAACAGCCAGGCAATTGACCTGCAAAAGGCATCCTGGCAAGAAATTGTTCAGGCAGCGGACGGACAAACCGTTGACTGGTATATGTGGGGCGGTTTTCCGGCAGTAAACACGTATGTTAATAACTATGTTGCCACCCAGTTAAAGGCAAAATATAACATCACCCTCCGTCAGGTACCGGTCAAGGACATTGCCGAGGTGGTCAGTAAACTGGTGGTTGAAAAACAGGCCGGAAAAACATCAGGCGGCAACGTGGACCTGATGTGGATTAATGGAGAGAACTTTCGCACCTGCAAACGTCACGACCTGCTCTTTGGCCCCTTTGCCGACAAACTGCCAAATCAGCGTTTTGTAGACTGGGGCAAGCCGTCTGTTTATAACGATTTCGGCACTCCTGTAGATGGGATGGAGTCCCCTTGGGGCAGTGCCCAGATGGTGATGATCTATGATACCGCCAGGACCCCTGAACCCCCAAAATCCATGGCACAACTTATCGATTGGATACGGCAGCATCCTGGTAGATTTGCCTATCCTGCGCCCCCTGATTTTACAGGTTCAGTTTTTGTGCGCCATGTCTTTTATCATCATTCCGAGGACGTTAATCTCTGGCAGGGCGAGTACGAGCAAAAGCAATTTGAAAAGGCAGCCAGCGACACCTACAACCTGCTCACCGAACTGAAACCGGCTTTATGGCGACAGGGAACGACCTACCCCCAATCACCGGTCAGAATGAACACTCTTTTTGCCGATGGAGAAATTGATTTTTCCTTTTCCTATCACCAGGCAGAGGCTTCACGCAATATCCAGGACGGTCTTTTTCCGCCTACAGTCAGGTCATTTGTCTTTAATGAAGGCACCATCTCCAATACCCATTTTGTCGCCATTCCTTACAATGCATCTGATAAGGCGGCAGCCATGGTTGCTGCAAATTTCCTGCTCTCTGCTGAGGCACAAATGGAAAAAGCAAAACCAAACGTATGGGGTGATTTCCCAGCCCTTGACATCTCCCGCTTGCCCATGAACCAGCAACAACAGTTTATTGACCTGCCGCGTGGCCCAGCGACACTTTCCAACCAGGAACTTCAAGCACATCAGCTGCCGGAACCTCCGAGCGACATCCTTATCCAACTTGAAAAAGGCTGGGAGCAGCATGTCCTCAAAGGACGCTGATGTTTTCCCCTGTTGCTGAGGATGAAACACGTACCCGCACCATTGAGACAGGACATTTACTGCTCCTGCTCACCCCGGCACTACTCATCATTCTTGTGCTCTTTGGTGGCGGGTTACTGCTCGGTACCCTGCAGGCTCTTAGCAGTCAGCCGTTCACAGAAAAAAATGCCCTAACCTTTGCCCATTTTACAGCAGTGTTGGCTGACCCGGACTTTGCTACAAGTTTTGCATTGACCCTGTACATTGCAACCGTCTCCACTCTGGTTGCAGTTATTGCCAGTGTTGTTGTGGCCATATCACTGGTTCGTTGTAGCGCTGGAAACCGGGTACTCAACTTCTTTCTTCAAATTCCGCTCACCGTCCCCCATCTGGTCATTGCTATATCTCTTCTCCTTCTCCTCGCTCCGACGGGTATACTCTCCCGCCTGTGTTCGTTTTTGGGCATCAGTAAAGGAGCAGCCTCCTTTCCCCTGCTGGTAAACGATCCCTACGCGATTGGCATTTTATTGACCTATATCTGGAAAGAGATACCCTTTATCACCTTCATGATCCTGGCGGTCTTAAAAAACAGCGGCAACGAATTGAACGAGGTGGGGCGTACCCTCAGAGCAAATTCCTGGCAGCGATTTCGCCATATCACCCTACCGTTGATCGCCCCTAGCCTCGGTGCGGCTGGCTTCATAGTCTTTGCCTTTACCTTTGGTGCCTTTGAAGTACCTTACCTGCTGGGCAGAACCTATCCCATGGTTCTGCCGGTGTGGGCGTATAAAAATTACACAGATATCGACCTGATGGCTCGCCCGGAAGGCATTGCCATTGGCCTGATCATCGCTGCAATTGCTACCTGTTCGCTCCTGCTTTCCCAGGGACTGATGCAACTCGCCCGTAGACAGAGAGAGTACCCTGGTGAATAAACGCTCCGTTCTCATCGGATTAGGTATTATAGTAGCGGTCGTCATCCCCTTCCTGCCGCTCTTGCTGTGGTCAGTAAGCGACCAATGGTTTTACCCGGCCTTACTGCCACAACAATTCGGGCTCCGTGGCTGGCAGTATATCATGACAACCGCAGGGCAACAGATAACGGAGGGACTCGTCCAAAGCACATCTCTGGCTCTTGTCACCACCTGCTGTTCTCTGTTAGTGGCTCTCCCCGCAGCAAGGGCATTAGGCCTCTATTCGTTTCCCGGCAAGAAACTGATTGGCCTGTTCCTGCTGCTGCCGATCATTGTTCCGCCTCTTTGTGTCTCCATGGGCTATCATCTCTGGTTCATCCGGATTGGCCTGGCCGAGACCTTTGCCGGAGTGGTCATGGCCCACCTGACGTTCTGCCTGCCCTATACAATTTTTGTTCTCTGGGGCGTATTCACTGATTATAATCCTGACTTTGAGTACCAGGCCCGTTCACTGGGAGCCTCACCCATACAAGTCCTTATCAACGTTACCCTACCCATGATTTTACCGGGAATATGTATTGCTGCCCTGTTTTCCTTTCTCCTTTCCTGGTCGCAGTACCTTTCCACGCTCATCATTGGCGGTGGCCGTCTGTTGACACTGCCAATCCTGCTCTTTGCCCTCATGGACAGCGGGGACCGCCCAGTTGCTGCTGCGGTGAGCTTGGTCTTTGTCATTCCTGCCCTGTTCGCCCTTGTGGCTAATGCCCACTTCTTGGGCAGACAAGGGATGACGGGAGTTCGCTAATGGAACAACTTATCCTTGATAACATTTCTGCAGGATACAGGGACCAGCCAATTATCAGAGAACTCTCCCTGGCTGTAAAAGAAGGGGAGATGGTTGCCATTCTTGGCCCCAGCGGCGAAGGGAAGACCACCATCCTTAAAACAATTGCCGGCCTGCTTCCCCCCCTCAAAGGTCACATTCACATCAACGGCATGGTGGTAAACAGTACTGCAGCTGAAAAAAGGGATGTGGTGCTTGTTTTTCAAAAACCACTCCTGTTTCCTTTTCTCAATGTACGGGACAACATAGGATTTGGCCTTCGTATGCAGGGCATACGCGGCAAACAGGCTGCAAGACAGATTGCAAAGATGGTAGAGCTTACCGGGTTGAAAGACCTTGAACGGCGAAAAGTGCATCAGCTTTCCGGAGGGCAGCAACAGCGGGTTGCTCTTGCCAGGGGATTGGTGCTACGGCCTTCGATCCTGCTCCTGGACGAACCGCTTTCAAACTTGGATGCGGATCTTCGTCACCAGATGCGCGAGTTAATCCAGCACATTCGTCAACAAACCGGAGTTACCACCTTGTTTGTTACCCATGACCAGAGTGAAGCGCTCATGCTCAGTGATCGGATAGCGCTCCTGCTTCAGGGCAGCCTCCGCCAGCTCGGCACTCCCCATGAGCTGTTTTATCAACCACAGGACACCGAGGTCGCTTCCTTTTTCGGCTGCCCCAACCTGCTCAAAGGAAACATCCACAACAATATATTTTCGTCCGCCCAGATACACATTCCGGTTGTATCTGCAAACCGCAGCCAGTGTACGGCAGTTATCCGCCCGGAACAAATCGACCTGACACGGGCACCCCAGCCAAAAGGCACTGAGGGCACCATCACGTCCGTCAGCTTTGAGGGGATCTACACCCGGCTGGCAATTGAAACGGCATCCTGTGAAATTACGACTCTCTCCAACAGCAATCAGTACAACATCGGTGAGCTGGTATACCTTTCCATTCCATCATCTGCGGTGCATATTATTCCATAAACACAAAACAAAGCTGCTGCCGACGGATAACAAAAGAGATCTTAGTGGCACTTATGATCGAAAGAAAGATTCGAAACAATCAGTTTTATTCTATTCTCAGAGGCTTAGCACATACTTTTCAACAGCCTTAATAGCATCAGCGGCCGAACTCGTAATACCACCTGTATAGCCTGCACCTTCACCAATCGGATATAAATTTTTCACATTTTCCGATTCATACTGTTTGTTGCGCGTAATGCGAACAGGAGATGAAGTACGGGTTTCTGCACCGATTAATATCGCCTGATCAGACACAAACAAGGGAACATCTTCTTTCCATTTCGTGAACGCTGCTACCAATTCATTAGCCACGAACTCCGGGACAACCTCTCTCATATCAGCAGCAACAACACCCATCTTACAGGAAGTCTCACGTAAGCCAGCAGAACGGGTCTCACCTAAAAATTCCATCAAATTCTGTGCAGGTGATTCCCACCTCCCGCCACCTGCCCTAAAAGCGTTTTGCTCAATTTTTTTCTGGAACTCCAAACCTGCCAAAGGACTGGTTGAGGGATAATCATCAGTATGACAACTGACGACCAACGCTGCATTTGAAAACGGTGATGACCTGTGCGAATAACTCATGCCGTTTACTACCATCATGCCGTGATCGGATGAGGCATTGACGACCTCTCCTCCCGGACACATGCAGAATGTATACACCCCTCTACGGATTTTTCGATTGGTATAATTCAAAGAATAGGTGGCAGCCCCTATTCCTTTATAATTCTTATATTTGGCCCCATATCGCAT
>JAUVLX010000261.1 GCA_030600525.1 Desulfobulbus sp.
CAAAATCAGTATTTTTATGGGTCGTTGCTATTTGCATGCAATGCTCTTAAAAAGAAAAATAATACATTGGCCATAGGCCTGTGTTGCACACCCCATAAAAAAGAAGATATGCAGTCGCAATGGGTCCCAACTGGCAACCTATGTTCAGTGTATATGGTTACGGAAAACTGTCAACCTAAGAAGTTGGTAGAGGGCTTTGCTGGTCATCCGCCAGCCTCCCGTTCTTAAGCCATCCAACTTGTTGATTTGCAAGACATCTGGTAGATTGTTTCTTTCATACGCCATGCTCAATGCAGGAGCAATGAGCCTTGTGTCTCTCCAGGCACAAAATTCCTTTTATTGCTCTGCAACCTCCATATTGAGCTTTTTTTCATCCGGATCACAAGGATATGATGATGCCAGGGCTTTACAACCAAGATGAATTCAAAGACAATTGCGGTTTCGGCCTCATTGCCCACCTTAAAGGCGATACCAGTCATAAACTGCTGCGGACAGCCATTGAGGCACTAACATCCATGACCCACCGCGGCGGCATTGCAGCTGACGGTCGTACAGGAGACGGGTGCGGCCTCCTCATCCAAAAACCGGATGCGTTCTTACGAAACATTGCAGCCGAGTGCTGCAATGCCCCACTGCCCCCTGTGTACGGAGTAGGCTCGGTGATGCTCAGCCAAGACACATCGCAGTCTGCGGCTGCCAGGAAAATACTTGCTGAGACGCTCGCTGCCGAAGGACTTGAGGTTGCAGGATGGCGGGAAGTTCCCACCAATACAGAGTGTCTCGGTCCCATAGCGCTCGACAGCTTACCAGTATTCAACCATGTGTTCGTCGACTGCAACGACCTGCCGCTGGATCAATGCAATGCCAGGCTTCTTCTCGCCCGCCGCAAAGCAGAGATTCGTCTTCAACATGATCCTGATTTTCATGTTGCCAGCCTCAGCACCGCTGTTCTCTCTTACAAAGGGCTCATGATGCCCGTTGATCTCCCACGTTTTTTTCCTGATCTGGCAGATGAAAAACTAGAAACTGCCATCTGCGTTTTTCACCAGCGTTTTTCGACCAACACCATGCCACGTTGGCCACTGGCGCAGCCCTTTCGCCTTCTTGCCCATAATGGTGAAATCAATACCATTTCCGGCAACCGGAACTGGTCGGTCGCCCGTACTCCAAAATTCCAAACGCCGCTCCTGCCAAATCTCGACGAGATCACCCCGCTTATCAACCGCAGCGGTTCCGACTCTTCCAGCCTTGACAATATGGTCGAGCTTCTGCTTGCAGGAGGCATGGAACTCCATCGGGCAATCCGCATCCTGATGCCACCGGCCTGGCAGAACGTCGAGCATCTGGACCCGGATCTTCGCGCCTTTTACGAATACAACTCCATGCATATTGAGCCATGGGATGGCCCAGCAGGCCTGGTTATTACTGATGGCAGGTATGCAGTCTGCGCTCTGGACCGTAACGGATTACGCCCTTCCCGCTGGGTACTGACCAGAGACGACATCATCACTGTCGCCTCGGAAATAGGCGTCTACAACTATGATCCTGCAGAGGTGGTGGCCAAGGGACAACTCGGTCCAGGTAAGATACTCTCCATTGATACCCATACCGGACAACTCATGCACACCAGAGATGTGGATGAGCAGTTAAAAAAACAGCAACCTTACAAACAGTGGCTCAAAGACAATACCCTCCGTATTGAAGCTACCCTTGAAAAAGAAGATATCGAACGAAAACTGCCGGAGGATATACTCAAGGCCTCCATGAAACTGTTTCAGGTTACCTTTGAGGAACAGGACCAACTGCTGCGTCCCCTTGCGGAAACCGGCCAGGAGGCGACCGGCTCCATGGGTGACGACACCCCCATGGCCGTACTCTCAAGACAACAGCGGCCTCTGTATGATTATTTCCGGCAACAATTTGCCCAGGTGACCAATCCACCAATCGATCCTCTACGAGAAGCAGTGGTGATGTCCCTGGAGACCTGCATTGGCCCGGAACTTTCAGTCTTTGAAGAAACGGAAAAGCATGCAAATCGGGTCAAGCTGAGTTCCCCTATCCTTTCCACCGGCAGCTTCAAGGCGTTGATTAATCTTGATAAATGGGGCTATCCTGTTAAAAGGCTCAAGCTCTATCATGCCCCAGGGCAAGAAAACCTGCGCACAGCCCTTCAACGAATCTGTGATGAGGCTGCAAATGCGGTCCACAGTGGTGCGGTTATTCTGCTGCTCACCGATGATCACCATGAGCCGAACCTACTCCCCGTCCATGCTCTGCTGGCAACCGGTGCAGTCCATCAACACCTGACAAAGCTCGGCATACGGTGTGATGCAAATATCATTGTCGAAACAGGCTCTGCAAGGAATGCGCATCAGGCGGCCTGTCTCCTCGGCTATGGAGCGACTGCTGTCTACCCTTATTTGAGTTATTCAGTACTTAATCAGCTCCACGAAAAGGAAGATCTCACCGTCAGCGTGGACCAGGCCTTTAAAAACTATCGCAAGGGGCTCAACAAAGGGTTGCGCAAAATCCTTTCCAAAATGGGTATTTCCACTATTTCTTCCTATCGGGGAGCGCAGCTCTTTGAAATAGTTGGCCTCGGTAACGAGATAGTCGATTTTTGCTTTACCGGCACCCCGAGCCGTATCCAGGGAGCGGATTTCACAGACCTTCAATCTGACCAGCAGCTCCTGGCCAATATTGCGTTTACTCCCCACGTCCCTGTCCAGACGGGTGGTACTCTCAAATTTATCTATGGTCAGGAATACCATGCCTTTAACCCTGACGTCGTCACCACCATGCAGGCTGCAGTGACAAGCGGCAGCTACGACAAATGGCAGACTTGTGCTGACCTGATCAATAAACGCCCACAGGCAACCCTGCGCGACATGCTTGCCCTGTCGGAGTCAGGCCCCTCTATTTCCCTTGAAGAGGTTGAGCCAGTTGAGGCAATCATCAGCAGATTTGACTCTGCCGCTATGTCTCTTGGTGCCTTGTCTCCGGAAGCACACGAGGCCTTGGCCATGGCCATGAACACCCTTGGGGGACGGTCTAACAGTGGCGAAGGAGGAGAAGACCCTGCCAGGTTTGGCACCAGGAAAGTCTCAAAAATAAAGCAAATTGCCTCGGGACGATTCGGTGTTACCCCCCATTATCTTGCCAATGCAGAAGTACTGCAAATCAAGATTGCCCAGGGGGCTAAGCCGGGAGAAGGCGGCCAGCTGCCCGGCAGTAAGGTAACAGAGCTTATCGCTCGATTACGCTATTCTATCCCCGGGGTGACACTTATATCGCCGCCCCCACACCATGACATCTATTCCATAGAAGACCTGGCACAGCTTATTTATGACCTGAAGCAAGTTAACCCCGAGGCCCTTGTCTCAGTCAAACTGGTCTCCCGTCCTGGGGTGGGAACCATCGCTGCCGGAGTTGCTAAGGCCTATGCAGACCTGATCACCATTTCAGGATATGACGGGGGCACTGCTGCAAGTCCACTTTCTTCTATCCACCATGCAGGATCCCCCTGGGAACTTGGCCTCAGTGAAGTCCACCAGACGCTGCGGGCTAACGATCTGCGCGACAAGGTCCGCCTGCAAACAGACGGTGGCTTGAAAACAGGACTGGATATTGTGAAGGCAGCTATTTTGGGTGCGGAAAGTTTTGGATTTGGTACTGCGCCTATGGTTTCCCTGGGGTGCAAATATCTGCGTATCTGCCACCTCAATAACTGTGCAACGGGGGTAGCCACTCAGCGGGATGATCTCCGTCAGAATCACTTTGCAGGTACCGTTGAAAAGGCGATGCATTACTTTCGTTTTGTCGCCCAGGAAACCCGCCAATGGATGGCACTTCTTGGAGTGCGGTCAATCAACGAACTGATAGGAAGGGTTGATCTACTAACCCCAGTGCCAGGTACAACAAGCAAACAGAACAAACTGGACCTAACACCACTTCTCCACAGCAGTAAAAAACATGCAGCCAAACCACAGCATTGCCTCATCGCTAGAAACACCCCCTTTGACCGCGGTGAACTGGCGGAAAAAATGGTTGCACAAATGCTTCCGGACATTGAAAAGCGTAGTGGCGGAACCCACGCCTTTCCCCTGACCAACTGCGACCGTTCTATCGGAGCCAGAATCAGCGGTGAAATTGCCAAACGTTACGGCAATACAGGCATGAGTGATACCCCATTAAAAGTCAAGTTGACCGGTATTGCCGGCCAGAGCTTCGGCGCCTGGAATGCAGGCGGGCTGGATATGTATCTTGACGGCGATGCCAATGATTACGTTGGCAAAGGGATGGCTGGCGGCAAAATCGTTATCAGGCCACCCCACCAGTCAACCTTTAAAACCAATGAAACCAGCATATTGGGCAACACCTGTCTCTATGGTGCCACTGGAGGCAAGCTCTTTGCCGCCGGCCTGGCTGGCGAACGATTTGCAGTTCGCAACTCCGGTGCGCATGCTGTTATCGAAGGTGCTGGAGACCATTGCTGTGAATACATGACCGGTGGCCTGGTCACCGTTCTGGGCGCAACCGGTGCAAATTTTGGCGCAGGCATGACCGGTGGTTTTGCCTATGTGCTTGACATGCAAAACACCTTTGTCGATAAATATAACCACGAGCTGGTTGAGATACAGCGTATTCATTCCGGCTACATGGAAGAATACCGGCACCATCTCCATCTGGTAATAGAAGAGTATTGCCGGGAAACCAACAGCGACTGGGGCTGGCAGCTCCTGGATGACTACATGGATTATATCGGTAAATTCTGGATGATAAAGCCTAAAGCTGCCGATTTTGCCGACCTTCTCAATCGACTCCGCCAACGCGGAGAATAGCCGAAAACAAGCGCTACCAACATAAAATGCCATGAAAAACAGATTCGATAATGCATTCCAGTTTCTTGATGTTGAACGGAAACTGCCACCCAAAGTCAGCATAATCACCCGCAAGGCCGCTTTCCGTGAAATCTATGAAGAGGTTCCCTTGCAGCATGTACAGGATCAAGCCCACAGATGTCTGGAATGCGGCAATCCTTACTGTGAATGGAAGTGCCCGGTCCACAACTACATCCCCAACTGGCTCAAACTCATCACAGAAGGCAATATTAATGAGGCGGTCGAGCTTTGCCACCAGACCAACACTCTGCCCGAAGTCTGTGGTCGGGTCTGCCCTCAAGACAGACTGTGTGAGGAAGCCTGTACCTTAAACGATGGCTTCGGAGCTGTGACCATCGGTAATGTTGAAAAATATATTACCGAACGCGCTCTTGCCCAAGGATGGAAGCCAGACATGTCCC
>JAUVLX010000073.1 GCA_030600525.1 Desulfobulbus sp.
CATTGACAACTATCTTAATGTCCTTGTTACTCAACGGAGCCTCTTTACTGCCCAGCAAGGGGCGATTGAGACCCACAGGCAAAAACTGGCCAACCAGATTAACTTATACAAAGTCCTTGGTGGTGGCTTAGCCATCGAGGAATAAATCAAAAATGCCCGTCCATATCATATGGAGCGGGCATTTTTATTGAATAAGGAGCTGTCCGTAAATAAGTTGGACAATATCGCGCTCATGTTTAGGTTAGCTTTGGGTGATCTAATTGAACAAAGCCGCAGGCGTAGTTGTGCTACGTTGAGGACTTTGGGATTGAAGATCAGCCAAAGATGACCTGAACATGCGATGCGAGATGTTCAAGTTATTTCCGGACAACTCCTAAGCATAAATATATCTGACAGACAGGTATCAAAACTACTGGATGAAACGTAAGTTTCACCGGTCCCTGTTCATTTTTCACGTGACACAGGGAGAGCATGAAGGCAGACAATCGTGATGAAAAACCAAATACAGCTTGGCCTCCTCATCCTTACCATCGCATGCTTTGTTCTTCTCGGATACAACGTCTACCTGCGTGAAACAACGCCTCCTGAGCAGGCCTATACCGAATTTATTGCTGCCATGCAGCAAGGAGAAATCACCAGCGTTCATCTACGTGGGTCTCAGGTGACCGGTGAGTATGTTTCAGGAAAAAAATTCAGTTCCTACGCTCCTGATATCACATCACTTCTTCCTCAACTTCTCGAAAACAACATCCATATCTCTGCTGAACCAGAAGCAGAAAAAGGCCTTGTCACCTTTTTCAAAGTGCTTCTCCCCATGAGCATGCTTTACGGAGCATGGTTGGTCTTTAACAGGAAGTCCATGGGAAACTCTTCGTCATTTAACCTTGGCCAACATTCCCGTTTTACTCCAGTCAAAAGCGATCGGGTCACTTTTCGTGATGTTGCCGGGATTTCTGAGGCCAAAGCGGAACTTCTTGAAATAGTCGAATTTCTCAAACAACCCGAGAAATACAGCCAACTGGGGGCAAAGCTCCCCAAAGGAGTCTTACTGCAAGGTGCTCCAGGTACAGGAAAAACCTTGCTTGCAAAAGCCATTGCCGGAGAAGCGGCAGTGTCCTTTTTCTCTTTAGGCGGATCAGATTTTGTTGAAATGTTTGTCGGTGTAGGTGCTTCAAGGGTGCGCGATCTTTTTGCGGAGGCAAAACGCAGTGCCCCATGCATCATATTCATTGATGAAATAGATGCCATTGGCGGAAAGAGATCAGGCAACAGTGCCAGCGGAGGCAATGATGAAAGAGAGCAGACCCTCAATGCACTCTTAGTTGAAATGGACGGATTCAGCTCGGACAAAGCTGTTATCGTTGTTGCCGCAACCAATCGACCTGACATTTTAGATCCCGCCTTGTTGAGACCTGGCCGGTTTGATCGGCAGATTACTATTGCTCTACCCGATGTAAAAGGACGAGCCAAAATCCTTGAAGTACATGCACAACAAATTGCCATTGATAAGAGCATCGACCTAGGGGCCATCGCTCGTTCAATCCCTGGATTCAGCGGGGCAGAAATTGCCAACCTTGTAAATGAGGCTGCCCTGATGGCCGGAAGAAACAACAAGAAAAAGGTTGAATTGATTGATTTTGAAGAAGCAAAAGACAAAATCATTATGGGCCTGGAAAGAAAAAGTATTGTTGTCTCTGAGAAAAATCGTCGTGTCACCGCCTACCACGAGGCTGGTCATGCAATTGTCGGCATGATGCTTGATGAGACTGATCCCCTTCACAAAATTACCATAATCCCGCGTGGAAGAGCCATGGGAATCACCCAGCATCTCCCTATCGTAGACCAACACGCCTATTCACGGGAATACCTTGTTAACCGGATTAAAACACTTCTCGGCGGCAGAGTTGCAGAGACCCTTGTTTTCAACCGGCTGACAACTGGTGCCAGCAACGATATTACCATGGCAACCGAAATTGCCACCCGCCTGGTCTGTGAATGGGGTATGAGCGCCTCCATTGGACCGATCTCGTACCGACAGGAAAACGAGAGTTTTCTTAACCAGAGTAGCAATAGCAAACCGTACAGCGAAGTGACTGCAGAAAAAATCGATTCAGAAATAACATCTGTTATTTCTGAATGTTACGACGAATCAGAAAAGATATTACGTAAACATAACAAATTTTTACATAAATTTGCAGAAGCCCTTCTTATCAACGAAACCATGGATGCCGAAGAGGTAGATATTGTCTACCGAAGTTACATAAGAGAAAGAAAAGTTGAGTTACAACTATCTGGAAAAAAGAGTTAATCGTCAACTTCTTGATTGTATATTTATCAAAAAAAGTAGGAGGAACAACAATGCGCAGTACACTCATGGCAGCACTATCCATCATGATAATGATGGCTATTGGTGCCCTGTCCCCTAACCAATCATTTGCCTTAGACGCTGAAGATGCTCCAGAATCTGTGGAACTGGACACACTCTCAGACCTCTACGAGCCGGTCACCTTTGATCATGCCATGCACGTAGATGCTGCTGCATGCGTCGAATGTCATCACCATACAACCGGCCAGCAGCCTGTAGATCCCAGCTGCCTGCGTTGCCATGCCAATTCAGGAGAAGCAGACAGTATATCCTGTGGTGAATGTCATACCGCTGAAAGATTTTCACCTGAAGATCTTAAGGAGAGAAGCAATCCCGATCTTTACCACATAGACAAACCTGGATTAAAGGGGGCCTATCATCTCAACTGTGTAGGCTGTCATGAGGAAATCGATGGACCAACAGGATGCCAGGACTGCCACGCCATGACCGAGAAAGGCAAAAAACAGTTTCAGGTATCAATTGTCCCGCCCAAAGAAGGCTCAAAAAAAGGCGTACATGAATAATGAGCAGGCAATGTCCTGAAAATACAACTAGTGGTAATGAACAATGAAAAAGATACTTAATCGCAGAACCTTTCTCAAAGGAAGTCTCGCTGGATCTGCAGCTGCCGTATCCTTAGGTCGCTCTCAAAAGGCCATGGCCAAGGATTTCGAAGGATATCCTGAATCCATGGGTGTTCTGGTCGACCTATCAAGATGTGTCGGTTGCAGAAGCTGCGAGGCTGCATGTAATGAAGAACAAAATCTCCCTGCACCTGAGAAGCCCTTTAACGACTTCTCGGTCTTTGACGAAATGCATCACGGTCAGAAACGCCGGACCGATGAAACACGTTACACAATAGTCAACAAGTACGATGTCCCAGAAATAGACCACCCGCTTTTCCGGAAAATTCAATGTAACCACTGTCAGGAGCCTGCTTGCCTGACCTCATGTTTTGTTAATGCGTATACCAAAACACCGGAAGGGGCTGTTATTTATGACTCTACAGTATGTGTTGGCTGTAGAACCTGCATGGTCGCCTGTCCATTTTATATTCCAACATTCAAGTATTCCAGTGCTTTTAACCCCCGTATCATGAAATGTATCTTCTGCTATGACACGCGGCTCAAAAAGGGCCTACCTCCTGCGTGCGTAGAAGCCTGTCCCCAGGAAGCACTTACTTTTGGTCACCGCAAAGACCTCATCCGTGTTGGTCGACAGCGCATCCGTGAAGGCAAGGATCAATATGTTGACCATATATACGGGGAACATGAGGCAGGGGGAACGGCATGGATGTATCTCTCTCCTGTTGATTTTGAGAAGGTAGGCTTTGACACCTCAGTTCCCAAAGAACCCATTCTCAACTTTGTAAAAGATTTTCTTGCAATTGTACCCATGGTTTTAACGATTTGGCCCGCCCTGTTTGCAGGTATGCATCTCCTCGCAACACGGAAAGATGGCATTAAAAAACAGAAGCAAACAGAGGGGGAGACAGAATAATGAAAAATCTGGCCAAAACATCCCAAGAGATACCGATTGTGGACCATAACCGCAATGAGGGTACCTTATGGATGATAAAAGAAAAATTCCTCTTAGGGTTAACCTTAGAAGAATACAAAGCAATGCTGAAAAGAAACCCAGTAAACTGGTTTCTGTTTATCCTCCTTGGAGTCGGCATTCCTTTGATCCTCATTCGTTATATCTTCGGACTTGATGCCGTCACACATGGATCAGATGATTACCCTTGGGGTCTTTTTCTAGGTTTCGGCCTCTTTGGCATGGTCCCTCTGTCAGCCTCCGGTTTTCTGTTGGGTACCACCGTTGAAATATTTGGACGCAAAGATTTTGTCCCCATTGAAAGGCTTGCTTTACTCAACGGCCTGCTCGGCTATTTATTTGCGGTTATCTACCTGGAAGTCGATCTTGGTATGCCCTGGCGTTTGCCTTACCCAATGTTCGTCTCCCTTGGACCGGCGGCGGTCCTGTTTCTTGTCGCCTGGCATGTTGCTACCTATCTCTCGGTGCAGGTAGCAGAGATCCTGCCCGCCTACTTTGAATGGATCGGTTGGCTCAAAGGCAAACGATTCATCAAGTCTATAACCATAGGACTGACCATCTCCGGTATTATCCTCTCCACCTTACACCAGGGAGCACTGGGGGCCTTGTTCTGCTATGCTCCAACAAAAGTACACCCACTCTGGCTTTCAACAAATTTTATCTGGATTCACTTCTTCTGCTCAGCAATTTTTGCAGGTCTTTCTATGGTTATTGTTGTGAGCACTTTGTGTAAACGATTCATGTCCTGGAGATGTGATGAACGCTTCCTCACCAATATAGACGACCTGACCATAAAACTCGGTAAGGGTTGTTCTTATGCCCTGATAACCTACCTGGTAATCAAGGTGGTAGGTGTCGCACACGACAATGAATGGGCTTATCTCTTGACTGGCTGGGGCAATTACTTCATGCTGGAAATAGCTATCGGCGTTATCTTACCTTTCTTCCTGTTCACCTTTGGTGTAAAGAACCATATGCCGACAGTTGTTCGTCTGGCGGCCTTTATCAGCGTACTCGGTATTATCTGGAACCGTCTCAACACAGCTCTTATCGGGTTCAACTGGCAGCTTTACCAGGAAGTACCTCGCTGGCAGGAAGTCTGGATCACTGTCACAATCTTTGGTATTTACTTCATGGTCTATCGTTTTCTCCTTTACCGGCTTCCAATTCTATACGAATGGAAAGGTAATAAATAATGTACATATCATTTAAGTAAGCAAAAGAGCCCGGTACAGACAATCACTGTTCCGGGCTTTATCTTTAACCTGAACTATGCGGAAACGCTGGAAACTCATCAAGCATGTATTACTCTTTTTTTTCCTCATTACCGATTAAAAGGATTTTCCCCATCCTCACTGGCTGCATCCTTATACTCCTACTGGGAGTGATCGCCCTTGGCACTCGCCAATATATGCTCTACAGCCAATGCACCAATGCCGTAGCCACCAGCGACAAACTGCTGTTCGAGTTCACCGCCCTCCAGAAATATTTAAGTGAATCACTCGTTGCCAGTAATCAGGTTAATGTCTCCAGAGTAAGCGAAAAATTCGAACAACTCAATGCCATGACAAGTGAGCTGAAAGCCAATACTCTCGTTGCCGATTCCCTGAAAAATGGACTGGTTTCAAGGGATGATTATGTTGGCCTTGTTGCCGATTTGCAAATGATGCAGGATAACCCGGCAGTACTGAAAGAAAAAAAGATTGCCCTCATCCAGCAGCTGAATACCATCAACAATCGGCTCCAAAGCTTTCGCATATCGCTCAGTGATTACACCCAGGCGATCCTCCAGGGACTGCACAATATTATTATTGGCATCCTCGGCCTTTTATTCGTCCTCACCTGCACCCTGCTTTATACCCTGAGCCGCTATATCGGCCCTTCGCTCGTTCGCCTTGTCAATATTACATTTAAAGACCATAAAGAGACTTTCGGTAAAGAAAAAGCAAAATACACCTTAGATGACCTGACCTTCAAAGTATCCAGCGTTATGGCAACCCAGCAACGTTTATCAAACGTTGTTAATTCCCTCAAGCCACTAGCCCCTAGCATTGGTAAACAGCTAACAACGCAGCAGTTACAACAAAAAATATGTGACGCACTCATCACCAACCCTGATTTCACTTTTGTCTGGATAGGTGCTCTTAACGAGAAAAACATACTGCACCCAACTTGCTGCAGCGAAAGCACTGTTTCCCGAAATGTATGCCTCCAAGCTCTTAAAGAGAGTCTTGTTCATTGCGAACAAGATGGTCATATTTTCCAACCGGTCTGGCAGAGTTTGCAAACAGAGCACCTTGTTGAGCAGCAATTCAACATTTCCTCTTTCCCTGTCGAGCTTGGTGACTTTGACGATCAATACCACCAAATTGGCACCAGCATCACATTCCCATTACTCCACAATAGCAGCCACAAAACTATAATCGCCATCTACAGCCCTTTAACGGATTCTTTCCCTCCCGAATACCTTGATTTCTTGTCTACCATTCTCAATCACACCTTTTCTTTTGCCAATCGACAACAAGAACTGCTGACACAACCTGAAACCATAACAGCCCCACAACACTTTCAACGCTATTGCTATACTGCCTCAGGAGCGATCTGCAATGAGTTCGCCAGCAGCATCACCAACCTTGTGAATGGGACCATCAATTATACACAGCAATTAATCGACCTGTCAGAACAGGTAAAAACCCGTCCGGAAGCTGTAAAGATTCTTGGTAATATGCTGGTAGAGGAAAAAAAGATCGCTCGACTTACTGCCAACATGCTGCTTGCTGGAGGTAAATATCAAAGCAAAGGAACAGGCACTACGCTCAATACATTCATCAAGGGAATTTCAGCAGTTTTTGAAAAACCACTACAGAGCGAGGCCATTGAGTTACTCATCGATTGCCCTGACGACTGTACCGTAAAAATACCGATCAATACCCTCTGGCTGATCACCCTCACCATCCTCCAACTTGGACGCACTTCCCTTTTACAGGATGCCTCCGGCAGTAAAAAATCGATTTCAATAGCGTGCTCTCAAAATTCTGTCAAACAACAACTCTTTATCCGGTATGCCAACTCCACCAAATCATGGGACATTACAACACTCCAAAATCATCCAATTTGGCCATCCCTGGATTACTGCACACAATTAATGCAACAAAACCATGGTGACCTTACTCTCCATGGAGAAGAAGAACTCCTCCCCCATACATTAACTTTATCCCTTCCTTACTGACAGTTACAGGACAAACAAGAAACAGCACAAACTGCTGCCACACCTGTTGCAACAGCTTGTGCCACACTTTATTGCAACACAATTGATGCTCAACCTGTAGCGCGCCTCACATTTGTAGCACACACAACATCCCTCCAGCACCTACCAAGACCAACTAAGTACATCTATCTTTTCAGGATGTTAAGGCTGAAAATTAACTTTTTTTCGTATATTTTCGATATTGGCACCACAGGTGCAACCCTAAGGGTAAAGAAAACAACAAGCACCGAACATCCCCTTATTATAGAGGAGAAAGCCATGACAACTCAAGTTCTGCAAAAACACGAAACCAAGGTAAACGTTACTCAGGAAACCTCAAAATTCTCACTCATAGCAGTGATGACGATGGCAGGCTTGGTTGGAATCTGGGCACTTACATGTCTCATTGGTGGCTTGGCAAGCAGCGGTACCGGTAACCTGATCAGGGGTTATGTTACAGCAATCTTCGGTATTTAAATCGATTTTGATTCAACAATAGTTCACAGGAGAAACGACAAATGGCAACAGCAAAGAAAATGACCACCGGTATAATGCTTGCTTCCAGCGCTTTACTCATGCTTTGGGTCGCAGCAGCCTTTATAGGAGCTTTGAATCAGGTTAACTGGCAGGTCAGTGAACTCATGCGGCAATACATGCTGGCAACAGGCATGATGAAGCCGTTACACACTCTGGTCGATTACTACACCCATATCAAAGGTATTGAATATTTGATTTGTGTATCATTTTTCGTAGCCTTCCCGGTTTTCGTCAAATACATCAACAAAGAAAAAAGACCAATACCAGTAATGGAATAACAGCTAGCTACTCCTTTACAAACGCCCGGCTCTTGCCGGGTGTTTGCGTTTACGCATTCCCACTTCTTACATATTTCGGTACATCCACTTCATCAATCTGTTTCTGCTAAAGATATCCCTCTCTCTACAAATTCCCTTGTATGCATCACTGCTCAAATACGGTTGTAACAATTTCTAATCAAAATGGTTTTCTCCATTCTATGGCTATGGGCCGTGACGTCTTGTCTGTCTCACTTCACGCCTGCGCTAATTAAATAGAGTATTTTAAAAACTCCAATTTAATCTTTCCTTGCCGCACGGATGCACACAATTGATGCAAATAGCCGTGGTGACCGTATTGTCATGGAAGAGAAGGACTCCTCCCATATATTATCCCTTCTTTACTGACAGTTACAGGACAAGAGCAGACATTCGAAACCGTCGCCACACTTATGCATCACGCCCACCTGTACCACACTTCCCTGCAACATAGTTGTCACTCAATGTGTTGTACGCATCACTAATGCTGCACGAGTATCGCCCTATCACTTAAAACCATAGCTGAACAACTACTTCTATATTTCCAACACGTTACGAGGAGAAACAACCCTTTTTCGCTGAATTTTCAGTTTTGGCACCACATATGCAAATTAAAAGAGAAAGAGAACGAGAAAAGGATCTAACAGCCCATAAACATAAAGGAAAAACCATGACAACTCAAATTCTGAAAAAACACGAAGCCAAAGTAAACGTTACTCAGGAAACCTCAAAATTCTCACTCATAGCAGTGATGACAATGGCAAGTCTGGTTGGAATATGGGCACTTGCGTGTCTCATTGGCGGCTTAGCAAGCAGCGGCACCGGTAACCTGGTCATGGGTTACATTACAGCAGTCTTCGGTAATTAATTCGATCTAGATTCAACAATAGTCCACAGGAGAAACAACAAATGACAACAACAAGTAAAACAAAAAAAATAACCACCGGTATCATGCTTGCTTCCAGCGCTTTACTCATGCTTTGGGTCGCAGCAGCCTTTATAGGAGCTTTGAATCAGGTTAACTGGCAAGTCAGTGAGCTTATGCGGCAATACATGCTGGCAACAGGCATGATGAAGCCGTTACACACTCTGGTCGATTACTACACCCATATCAAAGGTATTGAATATCTGATTTGTGTATCATTTTTCGTAGCCTTCCCGGTTTTCGTCAAATACATCAACAAAGAAAAAAGACCAATACCTGTAATGAACTAACAGACAGCTACTCCTTTACAAACGCCCGGCTTTTGCCGGGTGTCTGCATTTACGCGTTCCCACTTCTTACATATCCCTGTAAATCCACTTCATCAATCTGTTCCTGCAGGAGATACTTTTCTGCATACTCCTTGTAGGCACCACTGGTAAGAAACAGTTGAAACAAGGTCGAATCAATATGGTTTTCCTCTTCCATACGCCCCATTATCATAATTGCCTCACTTAACTTTTTCGCTTTTTTATATGGGCGATCCGAGGCTGTAAGGGCCTCAAAAATATCTGCGATAGCCATCATTTTTGCAGGAACAGTCAATTGCGTCGAGTCCAAATGACGAGGATAACCCGTGCCGTCCATCTTTTCATGGTGACCGCCAGCTATATCGGGTACGTCCTGCAGGTGGTTGGGGTAAGGAAGTTTCTTAAGCATGATAATGGTCTGCACAATATGATCATTAATTTTGTAACGCTCTTCATTGGTCAGAGTGCCACGTTTTACAGAAAGGTTATAGACTTCTCCTCTGTTGTATAGGTGCGGCGGGGTACTAACCACAAAACCGAAATCATCATCCTTGTCGATTCTCTGATTTTTTGTTCGTTCAACAATATGCTCTTCCTTGTCTGCAAGCAGGTATTCAGTTACCGGTAAAGCTGGAGCCTTGGCCCGTTCCTTCCGCTGTAGCTCTTCCCACCCAATGCCAACCCTGTCATCTATGGTGCGCAGCCACTTACGGCCAGCAATTTTTTGCAACCGTTCTCTATCCTGATCAGCAAAAAATTCACCACCAAGATTGCATGTCGCAACAAAAGCAAATTCTTTATCAAGAGCCTGCCACTGCTTCTCCAAATCCTGATAAAGCAGTTTTTCATTTTCCCCTGCATGCACATGTTCCCAATAATTTAGATGAGCATCCCTTTTCAATACTTCAAACCGCATCCGTATTTCATGAATTCGGTCGTAAATGGTTTCCAGTTTTGTTGCCTTATCTACTACATATTCTGGCGTGGTTACCTTACCGCAATCATGTAGCCAGGAGGCAATATGCAATGCCTCCCACTGTTCGGAATCCATAGAAAAATCTGCAAAAGTACCAGTGCTGCATTCGCAGGCTTTTTGTGCCAACAGTTTGGTCAACACCGGCACTCTCTGACAATGCCCCCCTGTATAGGGAGATTTGGCATCAATGGCACCGGCAAGAAGCACGATGAATGACTCAAGAAGTTGTTTTTGCATCTTCAACATCTTACGGCTTTCCAATGTCACTGCTGCAAATCCTGAAATGGCCTCAGCAAAGGCGACATGATTTTTTTCGATGGAACCGTGCTGATTGCCTGTCTTCCCATAACAAATACACAGCACGCCCACTCCTTCTTTTTGCCTGTTACGAAGGGGAAGCATGAAGACATCCATTGACTGCCCCTCAAGGATCGAAAAAACAGGGGCAAATGGACCTGTTTCATCAGCAAGTACATGTTTGATTTCCAAGTTACCGGTACGTAGCACTTTTGCCATATGCGATTGCTTGGTGAGGGGAATCGCCTCCAACCCTTCAGTCTCCTGACAACTCCCATTTCGATCATAAACCATTCCAGGTTCCAATTGATTGCCAGCTTCATCGACAAGATAAGCAACTGCAGCATCTGCCTTACAGATATGAAGGGTCTCACTGGTAATAGTGGCCAACAGGGCATCAAAATCCTGTTCACTGGCAAGAGAGTTAATCAGTAGAGTAAACTGGCTGATGGTTGTCTGCATCAGGCTCATTACTCTGGACAGTTCATCAACCTCTTTGATAGTTGAACCTTCTGCATCCTGCGGGGAAAAATCAAAGTTACTTATTTTTTCAGCGCGGCCGACCAGCTTGCGCAGTGGAGTCGCAATCAATCGTGCTAACACCAATGAAATCGGCCCTGTCACGATAACAAGAACCAGAACAATCAAGGCTCCTTTCATTTGAATGCTTATAGCCTTAGCCATTAACTCTTTTTCAGGTGACAGCATCGCCAGATAATACCCGGAGCTTTTGAGCAGGCTATCGAGTTCCCGAACACCTCCCAGCCAGCGCTCGCCTTGAAAATGAAAGTCCACGACCTGATTATCAAAACTGATTGTTTTCCTGGCATAGGACAAGACATCGCTTTGAAGATCGTCTACCCTTGGTAAATTATACTCTTTGTTACCGGATTTTTTTTTCAGCATTTCAGGATTCTGATAAGCAACAGCCAACCCGTCTTCCGATAAAATCACAATCTCCGAACGTTCTGTCATCTTATGGCTGGCCAGGGTCTCTGAAAGTTGAACCAGGGTCACATCCCCGGCAACGACGGCACCTGAAGGCATGGATCTGTATGAAATTGTAAATCCAATCTGATCTATAAAGTGAAAAAGATAGGGATCAGTACTCTGCACCTTTTGATCACCACGGGCAATGGTATACCAAGGGCGTACCCGTGGATCATAGGATGTTTTTTCTAAACTGGTGCGCTTCAGTTCTTGCAGTGAATGGCTGTACCAGAAACGCTGTTGATACCTGACGCCATCGGCTGCAGTATGCACATTATCCACCACGAGGACGGCCTTGTCAGGAGCACTAAAGCGGGTACGCATATATTCCAGGTTTAAAGGACGAACAATGAAAAAATCCCCATTGGGGTATCCAACCTCAAGCCCTGATACATGGGGTGCTTCCTGCAACGCAGCCTGCAGCATGGGTAAATAAAATAACCGTTCATCCAGAGTTTCTGCTTCAACCAAATCGGTATTACTGATGATGATAACCGCAGTGGCAACAGGCTTATATGTGCCAATGTAATCCAGACTTAACTCTTTATTGACCCGATTGAACACTTCTCCTGAAGCATCGAGTAACAGTTCTGCTGTCTTTTTATAATTGTACCAGCCAAGGATAGATCCAAAGATAATGATCAGAGAGGTGAAAAATATGGCAATAACAATGTGCAGCGGGAAATGGAAGCGCGTTTTTTTTGATTTCATGAAGTTGTGCACCTGGAAAGGGATGAGTCTGTTGATTTACTTGGATTTTCGTTCAAGGTCGAGGCATTATGAAAAAATAACCACAGGCATATAATTGATATCGGAGTCT
>JAUVLX010000200.1 GCA_030600525.1 Desulfobulbus sp.
CAGTCGTAAAAATGGTAACATCCTAATATTAAAGGAATTTATAACTCGAAGTCACAAAGTTGGGCTAGCGCTTACCTCGTTATGCTGAAAAAATAATCCTCGGAGGTAAGCGAAGACTCCGATATCAATTATATGCCTGTGGTTATTTTTTCACCATGACTCGAACTTTAAAGAAAGTCCTAGTAAATCAACAGACTCAGTAATCAAGACCGATGGGATTAATACCCATTGAAGGGACATCATGGCGTTTTATTATCGAAGTGGCATCTTGCTTGCCAGCAGTCCTGTAAACCATTCCCCAATGATTCAGCTGCTGTCTGATCAAGCACAAGCCTCCTCGCTTTACACACTCAAATTTCTATTACTTGCCAGCCTTTCCCAAGTCCAGATCCCTTTTGCCTGCATGTCGGTCTGCATTTGACATTACCTCAGGTTAGTCTTCCACGCCGTACCCTTTTCTTTTCAATCGGTCTTTGTGGGCATACATCTCCTTGTCGGCCTTTATCAATAAATCTTTGGCAGATGTTCCGTCTTCAGGACAATAGGCAACGCCGATGGCAGCGCCATGTAAATTGATAGAGCCACTTCCCATATGCATAGGTTCAGAAAGTGCAGTCGTTATTTTATCCAGAATGACATAGAGATCGTCCCTTGATTCGATATCGTAGAAGAGAACAACAAACTCATCACCAGCAAATCGAGCAACCATATCTTGCTTACGGACTTGGGTGCGCAGTCGGAGCGCCAACTCGATGAGGACATTATCACCGATTTCATGACCATGTTTATCATTAACCTTCTTGAAGTCATTGACGTCGATAAACATAACTGCAAAGTTCTCGGACGGGCATGATTGGGTACGATTTAATGCTTCGCCTAGAGCTTGTTCAAAGGCGTATCGGTTTGGAAGTGTTGTCAGGTGATCGGTCTGTAGCCGTTGCTGCATTGCTTGAAAGCTCTGAGCCAGATCACCTATCTCGTCACTGCGCCTAATGTTGATAGGATGTTCGAATGAGCCGCTTCCAATCTGATTTACAGCGAAAGATAATTTTTTAAGATCCCTTGTAACCCAGTTGAGAATAGAAAGTCCTATGAGTACGACAAAGAGGGTGGCCAAAACAGCCAGTACGATTGTGCGCCGGACATTATGACTGATACCGCCCATAAAATCCTGGTCCGGTATAGCCACTACATTGATCCAGAGCAAACCCGATTGATCCTGAAATCTGGAATAGGCTACATGGATCTTTGCACCCTCGTTGTTGTAGAAATAAAAAGGGTCTATAGGCACATCACTTTTATTAGCAGCGCGGCGCTTCTCAACCTGCCGATAAACCTCAACCAACATTGGATTTTCACTTTCCGCTGCATTCAACCTCGTCATCTTCCCATCTTCGAGACTGCGGGTGTTTGGGCTACAGGAGGACGCAATAAGGTCGCCGTTGGGCTCAATTATAAAAGCAAGGCCGTTCGTGGATACATCCAGAGAGCTTACAAACGTATTCAAGGATCGCAATGGCATATCCGTAGCCACTACGCCCTTAAGGTTTCCAGTTTCATCCAACACCCGACGTGCCCTGGTAGCGACCAGATCATGTGTGCCAAAATCGATATACACGGACGTCCAGATATCGATATCACTGGTTTTCGCAGCCTGGAACCACGGCCTGATTCGAGGATCAAATAATTTTTCTTCCTCATGCCGAAAAACCGATTTTCCGTTTAAACCCTTGAGGGAATATATTTTTCGATGCTCTTCCGGTTCAAACTTAATCCGCAGTTCAGCCAATTCTTCAGAGTGACGATATAGGCCAAAAGCCTGACCGCTAGTTGATCCATAATACACATAGTTGTTTGGATCAGTATGCAACGAGGTGGCAATCCAGAAGCGGGTTTTAATATTGTCAAGATCCAGCTCGATTGATTCAGGTGGAACCATTTTCTCTGGGAAAGCAGCCTTGAGTGTCGCCAATGATCCCACCACATGCCTATCAACAGCCTGGCTGATACGGTTGACAGTTTCTTCAAGCAAATGATTGGAAACCAGTAACACTGCGTCACTGCCAGTGCGGTAGGATAAAATCCCAAGCACTGTAGCAAGCAGAATAACAAGCGTTACATACGGTACAATCAATACTATTCGCAGAGACAAACCGGGGGTTCCTCGATGGAGCTGAAATGACATAGTAAAGCTGGTCCTGGACGGATGAAAATTAGTGGGATGCCTCTATGTAGAGCAAGTTAAACAGCACGTGCAAAACTTCCCTGCCCTTCTTGAATCATTCTACTTTCACAATGAAAAAAAAAGATAAAAGCCATGAGATAAACTCGAAGGTTATCACAAACTCCAAGGCAACGCTAGTACCACAAAATTTTTAACATTATCACCGATTTCAGATACAGGGCTACGCGGATGAATCATAGTACCGATTCTCAAGTGAAAGGCACATGCTAATCAGGTCACACAAATATCGAGATACCAAGTGGATACCATAACGATAATTTTCTCGGTAGTATTAGGCCACCTCGATGAACCCATTTTTCCAAGGTCCCTTAATCCCTCCACCACCCTGCTTACAGGAAAAACATGACACTTATCTTCAGGTGGGACCGGGTACAAAAATGGAATATGCCACGGCCGTTCTGGTTTTGACACTAGGATTTCCCATGTGGCCGCATTTGTTCATGTAAGCGTATACTGCCGAAAGTGAACGCACCCTTATGCGTCCTGGGAACCACCCTACCCGGATGCCCCCCTCCATAACAGCAAATTTGATTTTGATGAAAATGTGCTGCTTACAGGGGGGGAGCTCTTCTGTGACATGGCTTTGACCTTGCTTAAATAAACTCACGAACCTACCACGGGATTCGTTTTCCCGGGGTAGATTTTTTCTTTTCACACTGTCCCTTTTCTTTCTCGCGTCCCACTATTACACGTAACCCTTGTTCCAAATAACAGCAGACCATCGTTAGCTCGCAAGTTTACTCTCCGGTTTCCTTTATCCCCTTCTTCCTGTAGCAACCTTGCTTTTGGTTAGCATTTTATGCTACCCTGCTTAAATACTATAAAATACGTACTGGAGCGCAGATAACCCCATTAGCTGGAACCCATGCGGGACGTGCACCGCACCCTCAAACAGATCTCAATATTCTGTGCGGTTGTTGTCAAACCTTAATCCACCATTCATTCAGTTTTTTTAAAGGTTGGTTGCTCCGCATTACGGGTACGACTTAGCCCAAACGTTCTACTCTAAAGGCACCCTCAAAATAAGGATAAGAATTTTGGACCAGCAAACAGCTCCCAAGGAACACAATTTTCACGAGACTAGAGCGATTTGTGGCTTTTGGCGTCGATTGTTCGCCTTAACAATTGATAGTATTTTTATAGGAATAATCGGCCTTATTATTGGCTCTGTGGGCTACAATTTTTTCTCCCAGCTTGGTGGCTATGGCCGCTTAATAGGTTTCGCCATTGCCCTAACCTATTTTGGTTTTGCGAACAGCTCTATTTTTGGTGGCCAAACTCTTGGAAAAAAAATATTCA
Organism: Desulfobulbus sp.; assembly: GCA_030600525.1. Lineage (GTDB taxonomy): Bacteria > Desulfobacterota > Desulfobulbia > Desulfobulbales > Desulfobulbaceae > Desulfogranum. The sequence goes on from JAUVLX010000200.1 coordinate 3,545, forward strand.
AAATCAAAGTTATCGGGGCAAATGGCGAGACAATATCACTCCCCAAATCTTTGCTTCGCTATACAATGCTTAGTCTTCCTTTTTTCTTCAATGGTGCTCCCATAGCACCCGATATAATGCATCATCCTGTGGTCATGATGTCACTTGCTTTAATAGTTTTTTTCATGGGCGGGTCAATAATCTATCTTTACATATTTAACAGGAGAACCCGGCAATCAGTACACGACTTAGTTGTGGGAACCTATGTAATAAATTTTGACGAACCTTTAGCAGCAGAATCTGTGTGGAAAGGACACATGGTGACTATTGGGATTTTTCTTGTCCTGATTATTGTTGGTACAACAGTCATTATACCTAAACTTGCCCAAAAAAAATTATTCGCGGAGCTACTGATTGCTCAACAACAAATACAGGCATCTGGCATGGTCCATTATTCGACTCTCTCAAGTGGATCAAGCTGGACATACAACTCAAACAGTGACAATAAAAATGAACATACTTATCTCGCAGTAAACGCGGTGATGAAATATAGGCCTGAAAATTTCGAAAAATCTATAGCAGAAATTGCAACACTTGTTATCAACTCGTTCCCTTCTCTTTACGAAAAAGACTCATTAATGATAAATGCAATTTATGGCTACGATATTGGTATTGCTCGCGCCTGGAAAAACCAAAACCAGCAAGCGAGCCCTGCTGAATGGGAAAAGATGCTAACGAGTGACAATCTATAGTATATCTCACAAACGAGACAGAGCCTCATCGTTTGTTCAGGGGCTTTTGGAAACCGATTGCCCCGGCCAATAATTTCACTGGAAACTGAAATCATGTCGCCTGGAAAACAGACATCGCCGGACAAAAACGTGAACTTCCCTTGCATAACTGCTTCATTTAATGTATTCCCTGTTCCAGATAAGTGTCGACACTAGTGTCGCGTCAATGATGAAATGTCGAAATATTGTGCTGGATTTTTTTGGTCCTAGATTCCTTTAACTGGTTATTCATAGTGGGCTATGTACCACCAGTTAAAGGAATCCAGGTGCGAGAAAAAACAAACAAGATACATCAGAGCAGCGTTGACGAGACACTAGGGCTTAAATATGTTTTATGGCCTTGCCTCACATGACACTTCTTTCCGTCAGCTCGCAAGTTTACTCTCTGGCTTCCTTCAGACCTTGCCTCATGGTAGCATTATTGCCTTCGGTTAGTAATTTAGGTACGCTACATTGCACAACACAGAAATACTTACCGGGGAGATCAAACCCCATGAGTACACATCCATGCCGTGCGTACCCAAGGCTTTTCACAGACTTTGCTGAATCTCACAGTTGAATTCAACGTCAGCAGAATCCCCCCACCAGTGAATTACGGAGAGGAAGAATATGAAAAAATAATTTTCTCCGAAACTTATATAATGCAAACAATGTTTTTTAGGTTATGGAGAATATTATTTTGAGCGAAACATGTAAAAAGTGTGCTGAATGTTGTAAAAACTACCCTTTTGTATGTCTATCTGAAAAAGAAATAGATTCGATTAAAAAATTAACGGGGTTACCTGCTGAGGTGTTTACAATCCCGAAAGGTAAAGAAATAGAAGAATATTTCCTTCAATTTCAAGAGAATGGATATTGTTTTTTCTTAAATGAGAATAATGGTGTTTTTTCTTGTGCCGTATATGAAGCAAGACCAGGTATTTGTAAAAATTATCCCTCAAACCCCATACAAAAAGAAGTCTGTGCTGCACATAGTGAGAAATTCCTGAGTAATGTTTTGGGCTAACAAAACACGCTGCATTTGACGCCAGAATCGGCAACGCCCTGTTGGGAATATCAGGTGCCCGCAAGTAAGTTTATCGTTATATCCTTAATTACCAACTTTTAAACCAAACGAGTGAAACCAATGGCAAAACCAAATTATTCATTTGAAAAGAGGCAAAAAGAACTTGCCAAAAAGAAAAAAAAGGAAAAAAAACGATTAAAGAAAATGGAAAAAACTCCCGAGGAATCCAACCTTGATCAACCTGTATCAGACAACGATGATAACAGTGCACCGATTGTTGACAGTGGCATTTAATATACGGTCGTTAGAATACCACCTTTTTTATCGTGATGCGGTGAATTCAAAAAGTACATCTAATTTCTCTATCAAAACAATAGAGAAATCGACATGAGTAAAGGTGCATACAGTTAAGTAGTTCAATACTGAAAAGGGGTTTGGCTTTATTATTTCAGAGAATGGAAGCCAAGACCTCTTTGCGCATCATTCTGAAATTCAAAATGGTGGAGATTTCGCGACACCTGATGTTGGGTAAAAAGTAGATTTTGATTTGCGTGCAACTCTCTGGGCTCTTTTTCCGAGAAAAGATTTAAAGTTGAAATGAACAGGGCAGTTTTTAACTTTTTTTTCTTTTCGACCTAAGGACTCGCGTTGCAAGCAAAAATATGTGAAGCTGAGAATACATAAAACCTTTACAGCGATCCCTTTTCATCTTTTTGCTCAGAGAGCTGAAATGTATGAAATAGACGCCTTAAGCTTGCAATTGGAAAGATATAGCACACTTCTTTCCCAACAGGTTGAGATATTATACAATGCGCTAGAAGAACTGCAACGAACCACCCAGCTATTTATGAGTCTGGATACCGCTCCAGATAATAAGATCGAAGAATGGCTAAAAATGGAGGATTTTGCTGTAGATAAAGACGGTTTTTTCCAAAGCAAACCGTTGTTGACTGCTTTCAGACAAGGCACAGCACCCAAGGATTCCGTCAGTATTTCCTGGGGTAAACAACTGAAAGCTGACCCAACTGTGCGACATCGTATATACAGCCATCGCAATATTGGCAGCCATCTCAAGCATATTCATAACCGCTTGGGGGATGTAGGCTGGATTTATTACCAAGATGCCGCTAATGGTACTGGTTCCGTTAGGTGCAAACTGTAACTACCCGATTTTCTGAATGCAAAACAGGCTTTCCACCTGTATTCCTTGTTTCATTATGCCGAGTGCTACCGCAGGTACCCGGCGAGTCGTGAAGTGGATT
>JAUVLX010000052.1 GCA_030600525.1 Desulfobulbus sp.
GAGGACCAGCCAAAGTTTTTTGCCATCCCTGGAGAAAGAAACGGAAGAAAAGCCTTCCACGTAACTCAACGATATAATAGCAGCAGACTTGGAGATATGCATGGAAACAACTGAAAACCCCTCACCTCCTGTGCCGGACAACACACTTAATCCGGAAGAGACTGCCGAACTGCTGGAAGAGCCGCATGCCGCGCCTTCACCACCCAAACAGGAGAAGAGTGCGCGCGATCTTGAGTTTCTTTTTGATGTGCCGCTTCAAGTCTCCGTTGAAGTAGGCAGGACAAGGATTCTTTTAAAAGACCTGCTCCAGATGGGAGAAGGTTATGTGGTTGAATTGGATAAGCAGGCCGGAGACCCTCTGGATCTTTATGTTAATTCACGCCTCATCGCTCGCGGTGAAGCAGTTAAGGTCGGTGATAAGTTCGGTATTAAGCTGACCGAGGTTGTCAGCCAAACCGACCGCCTGGAACACCTCGGTTAAAATCATGCTGCTTAACTACCTGTTATGTTCTTTTTGTCTGCTCCTAGTTCCGGTTGTGGCGCTGGCGGCTGAAATGGACTCCATGGGATCAATGCTTGGCAAAACGATCTGGGCACTATTGGTGGTTGTCGGACTGATTTTGATCCTATATGGACTGATGCGAAAAAAAATGGGGTACGGAAATACAGGGTCAAATAATATAAAAGTTATTGAAATACGGCCAATAATGCCCAAAAACACACTTGCCCTGATTGAAGTACAGGGCAAAAAACTACTCATAGGTATCAGCAGTAACGGGATGCATTTACTCTCCGATCTCCCGTTACCTGCAAAAAATCCACAATTTCAAGAAGTGCTCAGGGAAAAGCAATGCAATACAGAGTAATTTCCCTCCTTACCTGTTTCTTGTTATTTGCGCAGGTCGCTGCAGCAGTCAACCTGCCCACGCTCAGCATCGGTGTGAACGATGCAGCAACACCGGAAGACGTCTCTACCGGCCTGCAGATACTCTTTCTACTGACCATTCTCTCAGTTGCCCCATCAATTCTCCTGATGACCACGTCCTTTAGCCGGATCGTTATTGTGCTTGGCTTTGTTCGCCAGGCAATGGGGACCCAAAATACCCCACCAAACCAGATCATTATCGGAATGGCCCTTTTTCTTACATTTTTCGTTATGGCTCCGGTGATCAACACCTTAAACAATACAGCGCTCCAGCCATATATGAACCAACAAATCAGCCAGCAACAAGCAATGACAGCGGCTGTTGACATCATGCGGGACTTTATGTTCACCCAGGTTCAGGAAAGTGAACTGCAACTTTTTATTGATATCACAGAAGAGGAGCAACCAGAGGATAAAAAAGATATTTCAACAATGGTGCTTATTCCTGCCTTTATGCTCTCTGAGTTAAAAACTGCTTTTCAGATGGGGTTTATGATTTACGTCCCTTTTCTGGTCATCGACATGCTAGTAGCTTCGGTACTGATGTCCATGGGTATGATGATGCTGCCGCCTATTGTTATTTCCCTGCCTTTTAAGTTATTACTTTTTGTCCTGGTTGATGGCTGGCAACTTGTTGTGGGATCGTTGATGAAAAGCTTTGGTTAGGAGTTGTCCAGAAATAACTTGAACATCTCGCATCGCATCTTCAGGTCATCTTTGACTGATCTTCAATCACAAAGTCCTCACCGTAGCACAACTACGCCTGCGGCTTTGTTCAATTAGATCATCCAAATCTAACCTAAATATGAGCGCGATATTGTCCAACTTATTTACGGACAGCTCTTTAAATATTTTAACTCGTACAAGGAAAGAGAGTATGCTGACTCCTGAAACCGTGGTCCATATAGGACGAAAAGCTGTCGAAACCGTTTTACTGACATCAGCACCCATGCTCCTGGTCGCCATGGTAGTGGGACTTGTAATCAGTATTTTCCAAGCAGCGACCCAAATCAACGAGCAGACGATGACCTTTATTCCTAAAATTGTGGCTGTTTTTGTTACCCTGCTGATATTTGGCCCCTGGATAATGAACCTGCTTATCACCTTTACCACCGGCATAATAACTGACATAGCCACAGTTGGCAGGTAACCAGCAAAATTATACATTTTGGGGAGAACCAGAAACATTTCCTTAAGATATTTTCCTTCAACCTGACAGCAACCTGAGAGTCGGCCAGAGACAGACGGTTATGGATCTACAGTTAATACCAATCGATCAGTTTCAAAATTTTCTACTCTGCCTCTCAAGAGTGCTTGCCCTGATTGCAGCCATCCCAGTATTTGCTGGTTCACAACTCGCCATACGGATGAAAATCGGCCTTGCAGTCGCCACAGCTCTGCTCCTTTTCCCATCAATGGCATCCCATACACCACAAAACATCAGCTCAATAACCGAACTGGGGATTCTACTTATCAATGAAGTAATCCTTGGCGCACTCATTGGCCTGACCGCCCAGCTCATTTTTACCGGTGTTAGCTTTGGCGGTACTATTATCGGGTACCAGATGGGATTTGCTGCTGCCAACATCTTTGATCCGCAGACAAGCCAGCAACTCTCCTTGATGAGTCAGTTCATTAACATTCTCGCAATCCTGATATTTCTTGCTTTAAACGGTCATCACTTTTTTTTCCAGGCCATCATAGAGTCATACATCACCCTGCCTCCTGGGTATCTCGACTTCTCAGGCGGTGTAGTGCCGAAACTTATCCACCTCGGTAGCCAGATGTTTGTCCTTGGCGTTAAATTCAGTGCTCCGGTAATTGCCCTGCTGCTCATTTCCAACCTAGTCCTTGGTATCCTTTCCCGTGTCTTTCCCCAACTCAACGTATTCATGCTTTCCTTTCCCATGAATATTGGCATTTCCTTTTTTGTCATTGGTTTGACACTTAACACAGCGCTCCTGATACTACGTCGCGAATTTGACACCCTCGGGTACAATATCATGGAATTTTTCACCCTTTTCAAAACCCCCTAACCCGTTTCCGCTTCTCTTTTTCGTTTTTTCCGAATATCGACCTCCAATTTCCCGGTTATCCGTCAGATCTCACATTTCACCCCTCCATAACCTGAAACCATCTTATTCAGGTCCATAATTTGCAATAATTTCTAAAATCCTCAATTTTGATTCAACACATTATTTTTAACAATGGCAGAAGATACCTCTAGCGGAGAACGCACAGAAGAACCGTCGGCGAAACGAAGGGATGATTTCCGGAAAAAAGGGCAGGTCGTACAAAGTAAAGAGGTACAAACTGCCGCACTTTTTACCTTCATGCTGTTTTTCTGGCTTTTCTATGCACCGATCTTTTTCAGAGGCATTGAAGACGTCGTTATGATGGTGTTGGATAAAAGTTGCGAGTATGACGTTTCTCCACCTTCTATTATGCAACTCTCCTACTTTCTCGGTAAACACCTCGGGATGTTGCTTGCTCCGCTCTTTCTCGTAGCCCTGCTGATTGGTTTTTTATCAACCTACCTTCAGATTGGCTGGTTATTGACTGCCAAGCCGCTTACACCTGATTTGAGTAAACTCGACCCCATAAAAGGTATGGGACGATTTATCTCAAAAAAATCCATGGTTGAACTCATAAAATCGTTGAGCAAAGTATTGCTCATTGCCTGGGTCGCGTACAAAACAGTTAAAGGTGAATTTGAAGAAGCGCTCCTTCTCGGGGGAATGGACGTTAGCGCAACTCTGCATTATCTCGGCACAACGTCGGCATTGGTTATTGCTAAAGTAGTAGCAATCATGATTTTTCTTGCTGCTCTTGACTACGGTTTTGTCCGTTGGGAAATGGAAGAAAAAATGAAGATGACCAAGCAGGAAGTTAAGGAGGAAATGAAGGAAAGCGATGGTGACCCGCACATCAAGTCAAAAATACGTGCCATCCAGCAACAACTTGCCAGAAGCCGAATGATGGAGGCCGTACCCGAGGCTGATGTGGTGATTACCAACCCAACTCGTATTGCCGTTGCAATAAAATACAATGCCGAAAACATGGCTGCACCTGAGGTAATTGCCAAAGGTCAGCAACTTGTCGCTGCCAGGATACGAGAGCTCGCCAGAGAACACGATATCCCCCTGGTGGAGAACCCACCAGTGGCAAGATTATTGCATTTGAAAGTGGATATAGGACAGGTCATACCGGAAGACCTGTTTAAGACAGTTGCAGAGATCCTTGCTTATGTCTATTCACTAAAAACCAATAAGAGATAATGGAAACAGTTAATACGCAATCAATTCTCACCCGTTTCAAAATAGAAGATATACTGAAACGCAGTGATATTCTTGCCTCGCTGGGACTGGTTGGCATCTTGACCCTGATGATCATCCCCGTTCCACCGATCGTACTGGATCTTTGTCTTTCCTTAAATATTACGATTGCGATTCTTATATTAATAATAAGCCTCTACACCAAAAAGGCTGTGGAGTTTTCCGTATTCCCGTCTCTCTTGCTGGCTACCACTCTTTTTCGCCTGTCTCTAAACGTTGCTTCAACCCGCCTGATCCTCCTTCGAGGACACGAAGGTATGGACGCTGCCGGTTCGGTAATTCAATCCTTTGGCCAGTTTGTGGTTGGGGGTTCCTATGTTGTCGGCCTGGTAATATTTATCATTTTGGTCATCATTAACTTCATTGTTATTACCAAGGGTGCCGGCCGTATTGCAGAGGTAGCCGCACGTTTCACCCTTGATGCAATGCCTGGCAAACAGATGGCCATTGATGCCGATCTGAACGCGGGCCTTATTGATGAACAGACCGCGCGCGAACGGCGTGAAGAAATCTCCAATGAAGCCAACTTCCATGGCGCTATGGACGGTGCCTCCAAATTTGTCCGTGGCGATGCCATTGCAGGGATCATCATCACCTTGATCAATATTGGGGCCGGTTTCATTATCGGTATTCTCCAAAAAGGCATGCCCATGGCCGAAGCTGCCCAAAATTACACCATCCTGACTATTGGTGACGGTCTTGTTGGTCAGGTACCAGCCCTTATCATATCCACTGCTGCCGGTATGCTGGTCACTCGTTCTGCTGGACGAGAAGACTTTGGGACAGAGATGAAAACCCAATTTACAAGGTATTCAAAAGCCCTGTGGGTTGTTTCTGGCATATTGCTTGCCTTTGCCCTGATACCTGGCATGCCCTTTTTTCCCTTTCTCATTATATCAGCAGGACTTGCTTATACTGCTTACAATATAGACAAGGCAGAAAAGGAAGAGATAGCTGCCAAGCCACTAATAGAAGAACCAGAACCAGCCATCCAGCCTGACGAAGACTATGAGCAAATGCTCAATGTGGACCTGATAGAACTGGAGGTAGGCTATGGCTTGATCCCCTTTGTCGATGCTGCTCAGGATGGTGAACTGTTGCAACGAATCCAATCCATTCGTAAACAATTTGCCATTACCAGCGGGTTTATTGTTCCACCTGTCCACATCAAGGATAATCTACAACTCAACCCTAACCAGTACACTATCAGCCTAAAGGGAGTACAAGTAGCTACCGCAGAGATGATGCCAGGATACTGCATGGCCATGGACCCGGGTATGGTAACCGAAACAATTAAAGGCATTCCCACCCAGGAACCTGCCTTCCAGCTACCTGCCATCTGGATAACTGACGATAAACGTGAACAGGCGCAGATAGCCGGCTATACCGTAGTGGACTGCACTACGGTTATGACCACCCATATCAGTGAAATTATAAAACAACACGCCCATGAACTGCTTGGTCGCCAGGAAACCCAGAACCTGATAGACAATCTCGCTCGAACCTATCCCAAACTCATCGAAGAACTGGTCCCCAACATCATCAACCTGGGCAGCATCATGCGCGTCCTGCAAAACCTTCTTCGCGAAAGTGTATCTATCCGCGATTTGCGCTCCATCCTGGAAACTATGGCTGATTACACCCCAATGACCCAGGATACAGATACCTTGACTGAGTATGTTCGCCATGCCCTGTCACGTTCGATTTCAATTGCCTATACTCAGGATGACGGCACCATGTCGATTTTGACCATGGACAAAAATGTGGAAGATACTATCCAAACAGCTATTCAGCTCCGTGATCACGGTTCATACCTCGCCTTGGACCCGACCATTGCCCAAAAGATACTCGATAGTATCAGCTCACTTATTGCCAATTACCCAGGAGGGCAGCAACCTGCGCTGCTGGTAACCCCACAAGTAAGGCCTCATGTTCGCCGCCTGACCGAACGTTACTTCCCCAGCCTGGCGATTCTCTCACATAATGAAATCACGACAAATATTAATATTCAATCCGTTGGAACGGTAAACATCGATGCAAGTTAAGGTCTTTGAAGCGACAGACATGACAAGTGGGTTGAAGCAGGTCAAGGATGCCTTTGGCCCGGACGCGCTCATTCTCTCCACCCGTACCATCAGGCGTGGCGGAAAATTGGGAATTATGGGCAAACCGTTGTTGGAAATTACCGCTGCCATTGATAATGACTGGCCAGAGAACGGTGCTCCGCCAACGCCATCCTATACCAAGCAAGGCTTGGCACAACAGGACAAAAAAACTCCACCTCCAGATGAGGATCTCACGTACCAAAATCTGTGGGATAATCCTAAACAAGCCCCTGCTCCACCTACCATAGACACGACACCTGAACCTACCGAGCTGAAAGATGAGATCGAGAACTTAAAAAATACCATTGCAGGGCTGACCCAACGGGTTTCAACCATCCAGGCCACAACTGTTCGTCATAAACCCTATATTGAGCCAGAATTTGTAAACAACGCCAAAGCTAACGATGACTTTCTTTATAGACGATTAACGTGTTGCGGCATCAATCACACAACCGCAATCATAGTTGCTGAGCAGGCAAAAGAGATCCTGCGCACCTGTGTGACCGGGGAGCCGATTGATCCAGAATCCGCTCTCAAAGCAGCTATGACCAAAATGATCAACACCGAAAAGCTGCTCCAGAAAAAGCTTAACAGGCAGTTGCGGATCAGCTTGGTTGGTCCCACAGGTGTCGGTAAAACCACAACCATTGCTAAAATGGCTGCAAACTACCTCAATAAGTTCGGGGGGAAAATTGCGCTCATCACCATAGACACCTACCGAATTGCGGCAGTAGAACAGCTCAAAGTCTATGGAGAGATTATGCGACTTCCGGTGGAAGTCATCATTAAACCGGAAGAAGTTGGTCAAGCATTGAGGAAATATCAGGACTATGACCTTATTCTAATCGACACAGCAGGAAGAAGTCCAAAAAACACCAGTGATCTTGCGGAAATGGCCAGTTTTCTTGATCCACGTCATGGTATTGAAAGCCACCTGCTGCTCTCTTCGGTTACCAGAGACCGTGAACTGCTAGAAACCATTGAAAAATTTAGTATTCTCCCTCTTAAAACCTTTATTTTCAGCAAGATTGATGAATGTGACCAGCTGGGTGTCATTGCCAACATCCACAGCAAAAATAGTACCCCACTTTCTTTTTTAACCAATGGTCAACGGGTACCAGAAGATATTATCACTCCCAACCCGGCAACAATAGCAAACTTTATCGTGAACGATCACAGGACCCTGCATAATGGCTGATCACCCGATACGCCCGTTAGACCAGGCTGATACCCTGCGGGCTATGAATACACAGGAAACTTCAGACACGCCTCTTCCCCACCAAACGACAAGAGTCTTTGCCGTCAGCAGCGGCAAGGGTGGTGTCGGTAAGACCGCTGTAGTCGCTAATACGGCAGTACTACTTGCTAAAATGGGGAAACGCGTCCTTATCTTGGATGCAGATCTGGGGCTGGCCAATATAGATGTGGTTTTTGGCTTGGCACCGGGGCACAATCTCAACCATTTTTTTTCCGGAGAACAAGAGCTAGACGCGATCCTGGTAGAAGGCCCCAGGGGGATTAAAATCTTACCAGCTGGTTCCGGGGTTCAACGGTTCACAAGGTTGGATGCACACGAAAAAATGCGGCTTTTGGAAGCACTTGATGCAATGCACAATGATTTTGATTTTGTGCTCATCGACACCGAAGCCGGCATATCGGAAAATGTCACCTATTTCAACACCGCTGCCCATGAGATACTGGTGGTCACAACCCCGGATCCGACTGCAATTACAGATGCATATGCCTTGATGAAACTGCTCTCCACTTCGTATCATGAAAAGCACTTTAACCTGATTGTTAATTTTATAAAAAACGAAGAAGAAGCACTGGATGTTTATCGTAAGTTGACCATGGTCGCCAATCGATACCTTGATATCTCCATCGATTATATCGGCTCCATTCCGCGTGACAAAATGATGATTGACGCCATCCGCAAACAACAGGTCCTAGTTGAACTTTACCCGGAATCAAAAACAAGTATGGCATTTGAAGCTTTGGCACGCACGATCATGCAGGAGCCACAAACTCAGGAGCCCAAAGGTTCGATCCAGTTTTTCTGGAAACGGCTGATGGACTTCGGCACCAAATAAAAAAGGAACATTTTAAAAATATGTATCCACCGGTACTCCCACTTGATAACCGATCCGAGATGATTCGGGACAACCTGCCTATGGTTGAACTGGTTGTACAGCGTATGGTACCCCAGGTCCCTTCATTCATGACCAGGGATGATATGACCAGTGCAGCAATGGTCGGCCTTACAGATGCTGCCAAACGGTTTGACAGTTCCAAAGGTGTTAAGTTCAAAACCTTTGCCGAGTATCGCATGCGCGGGGCAATTTTAGATGAAATGCGCAAGCTTGACTGGTTTTCACGCACCATGCGGGAAAAACAAACCCAGCTTACACAAGCAATGCTGCGCCTAGAGCGTCAATTTGGCCGCTCTCCCAACGAAGAAGAGATGGCCCAGACTATGAATATGGGATTGGAAGAATACCAGTCGTTATTAAGCCAAGTAAGTCACCTGGGATGCGTCAGTCTCCATGAAACGCTGGATCACAGTGAGGAAGGAAGAAGTTTCCTGGATGCCCTGGAAGATATAGGCGGCCCTACTCCAATCGATATCATTGAAAAAGATGAATTAACCTATCTTTTAGCAGAAATATTAGAGGAACTTTCAGAAAAAGAACGTTTGGTCGTTGCGCTTTATTATTACGAAGAATTGACCCAAAAAGAAATTGCCGAGGTCATCAGCGTTTCTGAAGGCAGAGTATCCCAGCTCCATAGCCAGGCACTGCTCAAGCTGAGAGTTAAACTGCTTAATTCTGATTTAATGGATTAATTATTCAAGTGCTTTTAAAAATCATTTTTTCAAGGCGCCTAAAGAATCAACTACCGGAGGAGTCAGCATGAATAATAGTATAGCTTTAGTTATCTGCAGCACCCTTCTTGGTTTCTGTCTCAGCCTTATTGTTATTGCTCTTTTGCAGAAGAAAAAAAATACAGTGCCTCCATCGCACGATAAAAAAAGGATAAAACGTCTCGAAAAAAAGCTCAACCAGGCACTGGCAACTGGCAATCAATCTGCGCCGATATCCACGTTTAAACAATCATTGGACAATGCGTCACTGACTACGGATTTCCAGGTTCCCAGATTGCTCAATCAAGCCAGAATCCACCAACCACCACCGGAGAAATACACAATCTTTAAAAAACTCATTTCCCAGGGACTGAGCAAAGAGGAGATAGCATCTGTTCTCAGCATCTCCACAATTGAAGCGGGTCAATTGATGAATCTGCACTCCATGGCCAAGACCAATTCACCCACCTGACCTTTAGTGGTACTGCTTTTCTTGGCCAGTAGGAGTCTGTCTGATAATAGGATTTTCTTCTCAGATCAGGTAAGCGTAGACTCCGAGGCATTTTCAGGAAATAAAGCACAGCCATATGACTGATATCGGAGTCTGCGCTTACCTGCGAGCATTTATTTTCTAAAAATAACGCTGATATGGAGAAAAAAGACATTGTCCGACAGGCTCCTAGGAACAAATTCGGCTGCCAGAGCTTAAGAAAAAGGCTCTACATACCGAAATAATTACATGACTACCAACATTCACTAGGTGAAATCATGGTCTCCGGAAAATACAGTGCGCTCAGTGGTGCCATTGCAAGAGAACAGGCAATGGGCAATATCGCCGCTAATCTTGCCAACGTGAGCACCACTGGCTTTAAGAAAAATCGCATCAGCTTTGAATCCGTACTTAACGATGCCAAGCAGATCACTGACGCGGGAGGCATAAATTACTCCCGGATCCGCAAAATAGGCACTGACTTTGGCCAGGGAGGAATACAAGAGACGGGTAGCGAGCTTGACCTTGCAATTGCTGGAGATGGCTTTTTCAAAATCAGAAAAGGAAACGATACCTTCTACACTCGCTCTGGTCACTTCACGCTGGATGAAAACGGTATGGTCAAGACTGAATACGGGTTCAACCTCTTAGCAGGAGGGAATCAGCCTGTGCAACTCCCGGATGCTGCCGGCAAAATCATCTCCATCGACGATAACGGTAACATAGCAATCAACGGAGAAATTTCCGATAGCCAGATTCAGATTTACAGTGTCAACGATGATAAGCTTCTTAAGCAGGTAGGTAACTCTCTGTTCCAGCTTGAACAAGGTGGAACAGATCAAGGAGTCGACGATTTTCGCATTGTGCAAGGCAGCCTTGAGACCTCCAATGTCAACATGATGGAGGAAATGGCACTGATGATAAATACTCAGCGGAAATTTGAAGCAGACCTCAAGATAATGGAAAATTATTCAAAACTTGGCGATAAACAGAACGAACTTGGTTCCATAAGCTAACAGGCTTACCGCGATACTACTTATGCAAATATTACTGCACAAAGAGGCATAATATGCGATCACTCTGGACAGCAACCACCGGCATGTCGGCTCAGAACCTGAATCTGGACGTTATCGCCAACAACCTGGCAAACGTTTCAACCACAGGGTTTAAAAGAAGCCGTGCCGATTTCCAAGATTTACTCTATCAGATCATGAAAGTGCCGGGTAGCCCTACTTCAGACGACACAAAATCGCCTACCGGTATTCAGGTTGGTCTTGGGGTGAAGCCAGCTGCAGTAGCAAAAAACTTCGCTCAGGGCGACCTGATTCAGACCGACAACGAGCTTGATGTTGCCATCGAGGGTTCAGGCTTTTTCCAGGTCGATCTCCCCAACGGCAACACTGCCTACACAAGGGCAGGCAACTTCAAGCTTGACGGTGATGGTCGGATGGTCACCTCTGACGGCTATCCACTCCAACCTGAGATCGTCATCCCGGAAGATGCCCGCCAGATCACTATCTCAGAAACTGGGGTAGTCAGTGCCATTTTAGGTGACGATACTGAATCAACGGAGCTCGGCAACATTGACCTGGCAACCTTTGTTAACGAAGGGGGCCTGGTTGCCATTGGCCGTAATCTTTTTAGGGAAACTGACAGTTCCGGCGTTGCTGCCATCGGCACACCCGGCAACGATGGTTACGGTATGCTGCTCCAAGGGTTTTACGAGAACTCCAATGTTAACCTGGTCGCGGAAATGGCCTACATGATCACGACCCAAAGGGCGTTTGAAATCAACTCCAACGTTGTCTCCACCTCAGACGAAATGATGCAGACTGTCAACAACATGTAAGGCAAAAATGAAGTGTATCCTCAGCCTGTTACATAGCTTTTTTTATTTACTGATCCTTGTTGCACCAGTCTCAGCAACACTGACGGTTACCTTTGCCGATAAGGCAACAGTGACCGGTGGCAAGATAATGCTTGGTGACATTGCTCGCATTTCTCCAACTAACGAACCAGGGCAGGCATTAGGTCGATTGATCATTGCCAACGCACCGCCTCCTGGAAAAAGCAAAACACTGCAAACCCCCTCAGTCATTACTTCGCTACGCAATAATCCTAAGGCTTCCGACGTAGAGTGGGCCGGTAAAAGAGAAGTCGTAATAATTCGCCAAGCCATAAAGATTACCAAAGATCAACTCTACAACATCATTGCTGATTTCCTGGCTGACAACAAAGAAAAATTACCCAAAGGTGACATCCGTTTCACCTCCATGCGTGCTCCTTCTGAGATACTTCTGCCATTTGGCCAACTATCGTGGCGTGTTACACCATCACGCCCCAACATTACTGACAGTTCAAGCTTTTCAATTTTTTTTAAAGTAGACGGGAAACCGGCCAACAATTGTACGGTACGTGGTCGGATAGAGATCCTCACAGATATTGCAGTCGCCACGGAAACGATCCGTAAAGGGACAGTCATCAGCCCCGAACAAATAACAATGAAGCACAAAAACATCGTTACTGTAGACCATCCGGTTTTCAAACCAGAAAATATTATCGGCATGCAGGCTGCACGGACCATCGGAGCAGGAAAGGTGGTTGAACATGACCATATTACATCCCCACCTGTTATTGCGACTGGTGACCTGGTAAAGGTCGTTGCCGGCAAAGGACACCTCAGAATTTCCACCAAGGGTATTGCCAGATCAGCCGGGATAATCGGCGATACCATTCGGGTGAAAAACATGCGCTCAAACAAACTTATCTATGCACGGGTTGAAGGCCCGGGAATGGTTTCCGTGGAGTTTTAAGATGAAACATTTACGTGCAACGAATCACCGCCCCCCACTTCACAACCAGCTCTTGCTGCTTGCCATGTTAACGCTCTTTCTCTCTGGCTGCGGCAACCCAAATCCAGAAGTGGTTTCCATTCCCGAACCGCTGGAAGCACCTGTTGTCCAGGCCCAACAACCACAATCGCCGGGTACCTTATGGACTGGAGATGAGGGCAACTGGCTGGCTGATATCAAAGCCCGGACCGTAGGTGATATCGTTACGGTTATCATTCAGGAAAAGGCCAGCGCATCCAAAGAGGCAACAACAGAAACTGGCCGGGACTCAAGTATGACAGCCGGGATTCCCACTCTCTTTGGTTACGAGAAGGTGTTTGAGGAAAACAACCCTAATTTGAATATGTCCACCCTTGTAGAGGCTAACCTGAGTAATGAATTTAAGGGAAGCGGCAAAACGACGAGAACTGAAGATTTGGTTGCGACCCTTACCACCCAGGTGATAGAGGTCTACCCCAACGGTAATATGAAAATCCGCGGTGGTAAATCGGTGATGGTTAATAATGAAAGCCAGATTATTTACCTTACCGGTATTATCAGGTCATTTGACGTGACTGCTGCCAACACGGTTGATTCCGGCAACATTCTTAACGCACAGATCGCCTATACTGGCAAAGGTGCCATTTCAGACAAACAGAAACCAGGTTGGCTGATGCGTATCCTGGATAATACCTGGCCCTTCTAAAGAGGCTATCTCATGAATACAAAATATATACTACACTCACTTCTTTTCATCCTGCTACTAGGATGTGTGCAAACAGTATCAGCGGCTCGCATAAAAGACCTGGCAAACATAGAGGGGGTGCGTGAGAACCAGCTTATGGGCTATGGGCTGGTCATTGGCCTTAACGGGACAGGAGACGACATTAAAAAATCGGTTTTCACCCGTCAAGCCATGATCAATATGATTAAAAGGATGGGCTTGGCCATCACCCCGGATGTCTTTAGCCAGATGAAAACCAAAAATGTTGCCGCTGTCATGGTCACAGCTAAACTGCCGCCGTTTGCGCGGACAGGCTCAACAATCGACATCCATGTGGCTTCCATCGGCGATTCCTCAAGTCTTGCAGGTGGCAATCTGCTAATGACACCGCTTAAAGGACCAGACGGCAAGACCTACGCCGTTGCCCAGGGACCACTCGCTGTTGGCGGCATTTCTTTTGGTGGTAAGTCCGCTCAGGTACAAAAAAACTTCCCCACTGCCGGTCGAATTGCAGGTGGCGCCATTATTGAGCGAACCGTTAATTTTGCCCTGCCAACAAACGGTAATCTGCTGTTTCAGCTCAAGGAGACGGATTTCACCACTGCTACCAGAATGACCAACGCCATTAACAGTCATTTCGGTGACGCCACAGCTCGCTCTCTCGATGGAACATCCATCCAGGTTATAAAGCCTGAAGAATATCCTGACGGGTTGGTTTCTTTTATTTCAGACATTGAAAATATCGATATCGAACCTGACACGCCAGCCAGGATCGTTGTCAATGAACGTACAGGAACCATTGTCATGGGCCAGGATGTTCGCATATCAACAGTAGCCGTATCCCACGGCAACCTGAACCTGGTCATTTCCGAATCCATCGAGGTATCGCAGCCCAACCCTTTGGCTGCAGGTGAGACGGTAGCAGCACCGCAGACGACAATTGAAACAGTTGAGGAAGACGGCAACTTGGTGGTTCTGAAAATGGGAGTCAATATCGGTGAGATAGCCAAAGCACTTAATGCCATTGGAGCCACCCCCCGTGATTTGATCGCCATTTTTCAAGCAATCAAGGCGGCAGGTGCCTTGCAAGGAGAATTGGTTGTCCTTTAATCAGGAATATAGAGTATGAATCCTATTGACCCAAAAACAACATTTACAATGGCGGAGCATGCCAAACAACAGGAACGTGTCAATTCTAAGAACAAGGATGACAAGGCCGTTAAAAAAATATCTGCCGAATTCGAGGCAATCATGGTGCAATCCATGTTTAAAGCCATGCGCAAGACCGTTCCTGAAGGCGGATTATTTCCAAAATCCAATGCTGAAAAGATCTATGAAGAGATGCTGGACATGGAACTTGCCACCCAAGTTTCACAAAAACAGAGCCTTGGTCTTGCTAAACAGATTTATGAACAGATGCAAAGCAAGCTGAACCAGCAAAAAAAATAATCATTTTCACCCTTTTTTGTTTTTTCAAAAAAATCCGAAGGTTTCTCCTGACCATCATTATATTAAATACTATATGTATTTATTTGAAATTACACAACATTGCCCTGACCCTTTTTTTTCTTATCTTTTTTTGTAAAAAAACGCTAAAAAACTAAAGTTCTCACAATTCTCTACCGAAAAGAACAGTACAGAAAAGATAA
>JAUVLX010000357.1 GCA_030600525.1 Desulfobulbus sp.
GAGGACTTTGTGATTGAAGATCAGCCAAAGATGACCTGAAGATGCGATGCGAGATGTTCAAGTTATTTCCGGACAACTCCTTAATCTCCGTGGTGCAGCTGCAGGTTATTTCCCTCGCCCCGTTGGCATAAGACGGGGCAGGGAAATTGATTAGACCTCTCTTAGTATTCTCACCTTTCTTCGTAGGATGGGTGGTTTTACCTCCGCAAAATATGCTCTTTCCAAACAAGAAGGATGAATACTAAGATTGGATAAAAATTGGAGCCTGATTATCATCTCCATTTGTACCGATGTGTATCGCCAGCAACTAAAATGGAGGGGATTTTGGGAGAAAATAACACCAATACACTCGACCAAACTTACCGATCTCATAGACCTTACAGCCGTTCAGAAGATGGCGGATTCCCATTATAAAGCAACCGGCATTCCCATTGGCCTGATTGATGTTTTTGATAATTCGGTTCTGGTAGGTGCGGGTTGGCAGGATATCTGTATATTGTTTCACAGGGCTAATCCGGATACCCTCAAACGCTGCGTTGAAAGTGATAATTTCATTAAAGCCAACCTGGATGAGCATACCCCTAGCCAGTACAAGTGCCTCAATGGTCTCTGGGACATAGGCATGCCGGTCATTGTTGGCGGTCAGCATCTGGCCACCTTGTTTCTTGGCCAATTTTTCTATGAAGACGAGGTACCTGATCGTCAGGTTTTTATTGACCAGGCCAGGAAATATTCTTTTGACCAGCAAAAATACCTCGATGCCCTTGACCAGGCACCTCTTTTCACCCGTGATAAGGTACAGATTATTCTTGAGTATGATGCGGCTCTTATTGGTTTTTTTGCAGATCTGGCTGGGAAAAAGTTGCTTCAGAAACAAGGCGAAGAAGAACGGGATGCCCTGGAGATCGCAGTGCAGGATACAGGCAGTGGCATCTCGCCCGAGCACCTTAACAAGATTTTTGATCCGTTTTTTACCACCAAAGCCCACCTGGGCACAGGCCTTGGTTTGGCAACAGTCTATGGTACTGTTCAGCAGCACCACGGTGCCATCCATGTTGTCAGCGAATTGGGGGCTGGGACAACTTTCCAGATACTGCTGCCCTTGGCAACTGATGAACAATTTATGTCAACGACCTTGCCGACAATTCAAGAGGGGCGTGGACGGGTGCTGGTCGTGGACGATGAAGACATGATACGTTCAACAGCTGAAGCACTATTGGAAGATCTCGGCTATGAGGTTTTGCTAGCAGAAGACGGATAGAAGGCATTGAGCATTTTTCAGGAACAGAGCGGAATCGTTGATTTGGTGCTTCTCGACATGTTGATGCCGGTTATGAGCGGCAAGGATTGCTTTATCGCGCTGAAAAAATTTGATCCTGAGATACGGGTTGTTTTGTCATCTGGCTTTACCAGGGAAGACGATTTTCTGGAAATGAAGAAACTCGGATTGAAGGGGTTTCCTCGTAAACCGTATCGGGTTGCTGATTTGTGCCAGGCTATCCATGAAGCTTTAAAATAATCAATTTATTTGCTCTCGTTAATCCGGTTGTGATGGCATCGATGTGAGAGGCGACAGGGGAATAAATGAGCGCACGCAAGGAACCAGAGACAGGTAAAGAACAGGCGAGAGTTGAGCGATCCGCACTGATTGTGGCAACGGTGACATCGTTTATGGGGCCGTTTATGCTCTCGTCTGTCAATATCGCTCTGCCAGCGATGGAGAAAGATCTACAACTCAATGCGGTGCAGCTCAGCTGGATTGCAACCTCTTACCTGCTCGCAATGGCGGTTGTTCTTGTTCCGGCTGGAAAACTAGCCGACATCTTTGGCCGTAAAAAACTGTTTGCCCAGGGACTTTTTATTTATACTGCAGGGTCAATGGTTGCAGTTTTTGCCAATAGCTTTTTTGTGCTCATCGGTGCGCGTATTATTCAAGGCGTCGGTGCGGCCCTGTTCGTGACGACCGGCATGGCTATCTTAACATCTATTTTCCCGCCCGAAAAACGCGGAAAAGTGATAGGTGTTTATGTTGCTGCGGTGTATATCGGATTGTCTGTCGGTCCCTTTGTGGGTGGGTTGCTTGCCCAACATTTAGGGTGGCGGAGCATTTTTTTAATAATGCTGCCCATGGGAATTGGCTCGCTGTATCTGACGTTGCACCACCTGAAAGGAGAGTGGTATGGCGAACCTGGACAACAATTCGATATTGCAGGCGGTCTATTGTATGCGGTAGCGATTTTATCGGTGGTATACGGGGTAACCCGCATACCTTCGGGTGTCGGGTTTGGACTTGTGGCAGCTGGAGGCGTGTTTTTTTATATTTTCATCCGCCATCAACTCAAGGCTACCTTCCCTGTCTTTGAGGTGCAGCTTTTTGCCACCAATAAGGTGTTTACGTTTTCAAGCATGGCTGCTTTGCTCAATTATTCAGCCACCTTTGCGGTAACCTTCCTCCTCAGCCTGTATCTGCAGTATGTGCAAGGGCTATCCCCCCAGGCTGCCGGCACGCTTTTAATGGCGCAGCCGCTGGTGATGGCGCTCCTTTCTCCTTTTGCTGGAAGGCTTTCTGATAAAATCGAACCCCGCCTGCTTGCAACTGCCGGAATGGTGGTGACGGTCATTGGCGTCTCGTTGTTAACCATGTTGACCCCACAGACACCACTTTCTTTTATTGTTGCCGACTTAATCCTGCTTGGCACAGGGTTTGCGTTGTTCAGTTCTCCCAATATGAGCGCAATCATGGGTGCAGTGGAAAAACGTTATTATGGGCTTGCTTCAGGCACTGTAGCAACCATGCGTTTGCTGGGGCAAATGTTCAGCATGGCACTGGCCACGGTCGTGCTCTCTCTCATGGTCGGAGAGCAGTCCATCACCCCGGAGATCTATGGCCCCTTTCTTCGTAGTATCCATATAGTTTATATTTTTTCTGCTGTTTTCTGCCTGTTTGGGGTCTGTTTTTCCTGGTTCAGGGGAGCCGTACACTCCACGTGAGAAATTGCAGATTTATTGTCTTGCTATTGTATTGTGTGCTTGCGGAAAATTGTTGATCAGCGTACGGGAGTACGACCAGACGCTGATCAACAATGGTTTAGCTTCGCACTGTTCGCATAACAGGGCTATTCAATTCTGGTTACCGATGTACGGGTTATTCTAGT
>JAUVLX010000250.1 GCA_030600525.1 Desulfobulbus sp.
TTGGGCTTGTTTGCGACCTCGGAAATAACCTCTGTCACCCCTTTGGCAATCTTCTGCTTCTGCTCTTTGGATAAGGTTCCTGCTACTCTAATATTCACATACGGCATGATCTACTCCCAAATTTAATTCATCGACAACAACCTGGTACTTTTCCATGTTGTAATTACGTAGTAACTCATATCAAAATTTTACTTTTACGTCGATCAGGTTATGATAAAGGATACGGAAATTTCTTTATTTGTTTCTCCATTACCGTTTTAAGAATAGAAATCCGTACATTTTCCCATTACTTTTTGAATTACAATTCAAATAATGTTTTTCGTTACCCCCACATACAGAGAACCAGTAAATGGTACTAAAAAAAATCCCAAAAAAGAAAAGACTCATCTTACTCATTGGTGTGCTTTTGGTGATTGGGTTTACAACAACGAGCTTAATAAACTACTTTACAGCAGCAGGTGCATTCCGAACGGAAATGACTGAAGACATCCTGCCACTCACTAGCGACAATATTTACTCTGAAATCCAAAAAAATCTGGTATGCCCAGCCTTTATCGCCTCAATGATGGCTTCAGATACCTTTCTAAGAGACTGGGTACTCAGCGGGGAAGAGGATAGTGAACAGATCACAAAATACCTTTCCGAAATAAAAGAAAAATATGGGTTAGTGAGCAGCTTTTTTGTCTCTGAATCCACACGGACCTACTACTACGCAGGCGAAATACTGAAAACAGTAAGCCAGCAAGACAACCGTGACCAATGGTACTTCAGGGTTCGTCACATGCAACGCCCCTACGAGATCAACGTCGATCCCGACATGGCCGATCGTGATAAACTGACAATTTTCATCAATTACCGTGTGGTAGATTATAAGGGGAACTATATAGGAGCCGCTGGATGCGGCCTCACGGTAACAACCGTACAATCTTTACTCGACAGTTATGCTGATCGCTATCAACGAACTATCTATTTTGTCAACAAACAGGGCCAGGTTACCTTAACAGGGACCCATACTCTCCCTCCCTTTACCACCGTGCCAAAGACCATTTCCTCCACCATCACTCTCTCAACTTAAATTGGAGTCAATGGCCACCACTGACAAATTGACCCAGCTTCTCAACCGTCATGCTTTTGAGATTCTTTTTAACCAGGCAGCAAAGGAAGCAGAGCGTGTACATCAACCGGTAACAGCTATCCTCTTCGACATTGACAGATTCAAAAAAATAAATGACCGATATGGTCACCCAGCCGGTGATGCCGTTTTGGTAAGTGTTTCTGCCACCGTCTCAGAGGGTATTCGTACATCAGACTGCATCTGCAGATGGGGTGGTGATGAATTTTTGCTGCTACTCAAGGACTGCTCCTTGAAACAAGGTGAACGGCTAGCTGAAAAACCCAGACAATCTATTGCAGAAACAATTATTTACTACGAAGGGAAAGTTATCCGGGTCGAGATAAGTCTTGGTATTGCTCAATGGCGCAAAGGGGAAAAACAGGAGGATTTACTACACAGAACTGACCAGGCACTTTACCTGGCAAAAGAAAAGGGAAGGAATCGATTCGAACCAGCTGCTTGAAACAATGCTATTGCCGGCATGACAACAACATCCGAAGGAGACCAGCCCCCAGTCAAGGGGGGCCTGGTCTCACACCTAGCTATGATTAATAACCGCTGGCAACTATAAGATCTTTTTTTGTCTTTTTGGCATAGGTATTCTTTTCTTTACCCTTCCACTCATACTGCAACCATACGCCTTCGGCGGTAGCTGCCTGCAGGGCTTCGTAAATCGGCATTGCCTTTACTTTCAAATCTTGTCCGGCAAGGCTGGGATGAACTATGAGGTTACCGTCTTTTTCCATTATAAACACATAGGGGGTATATGCATCTGCAGCAAAACTGGAAGCTTCTTTTCCGCTGTCTATTGCTGCTACAACCTCATCAACATTCTTACTTATGGCAGCCTTGTCACCAGCGAGAACTTGAGTGGAAAAACAAGTAATTGCAACCATGGCCAGCACGAGAATCAGACGTTTCATAATCTCCTCCAAAAAGTAATTATAGTAGGTTTTTGTCCAACACAAAAACCACTCTCGAGGCAAATGCACGTTGGGGGCGAAATCTCGTTACCCTGCACATTGCCATCCTTCGTTGAATAGCAAAGTTTGCGCCAAGAGCTACAAAAAGCAACTAGACCCTACTAACAGCCTGTTTTTAATAAAATATATTTTTCTACTTATTTATTTCCATGAACCAGTGCTCTCCGGAAGAGGGGGATACTTTTTTTTTGTCGCAAAAAAGATACTGTATTTCACCCCTTCTTTTGCTTCCCCGCTGAAACCCTTTATCTCCCAGAAGAACCCCACAGATCAAAAGTCGCCTAACAGCGACACCGACAGTCCTTCCTTAAACTCAACACATATGTAATCTACAGGCAGAACCATACCCTTTAATGGTGTTCATCATCCTCTCCATTTGTATTACCTTGGTCCTTGGAGGCATGCTCTTCCGTTGCTCCGTGGTTCCCTGAGTGGGAAGCACTACTCGACTCATACCCGGTAATACTGCATTTAAAATCTGTAGCTCGGGTATGGATAAATTTTCGTTTAAGCGAGTTATTTTCCATTGTCTTGTCAGCAGGAACAACTCCTGCCAGCAACCACTGTTCATTATCCAAATATTGTGCTTGTGGGTCGTAAAACTCACACACCACCATGATGTTTTTCACGTCTTCAGCTGACACGTTGCTGACAACAAACTGGGCCTTTACCCATTTGTGAGGTTCCTGCTCAAGATTGTAGCCTTTTAACTGAACGTCACGCGACAACCGTCTCTCACCATCTCCACGATGACTATTGTCCTTTACAAACAACCCTTTGGGGGTCAATGCGGTCCGCAGCCCAACCACTCCCCCCGAAAAAACTATGGTAAGAAAAAGACACAGAATAACATTTGCCATTTTTTTCATATTCATAATAACCTCTGCTATGGTAAATAGAGTTGGCTTCTTTGCCGAGGTATACTTTTTGCTCCCCAAGAGTTCAAGGCACTTTCCTTTTAACACCAACACCAGTGATTTCTGTAGAACCTTAGAATATGCAACAGGACAAACTCTTTACCAATGGAAAAATAGAAGAAGATTTCACGTTTAACGAAAACGTAGCAGACGTATTTGATGATATGGTCAACCGCTCCATCCCGTTTTACGAAGCAGTCATTGATGCCATTGCCGATTTGCTTGAACTGCGCCTTACAGATGGCGATACTATCGTGGATCTTGGGTGCTCAACCGGTTCAACTTTACTTGAACTCAGCAGAAGACTTGAGGATAAGGCTATCAACTACATCGGTATTGATAATGCCGATGCCATGCTTGATAAAGCGCGCAGAAAATGTGAACTCTTTTCAAAAGGTGATATCATTTCATTTACAACCGATGACATCGCCACCTGTGATCTTACCTCAGCCAAGGTTATACTCTGTAACTACACTTTGCAATTTCTTCGACCAATGACCAGGCAGGCCTTTCTGGATCGCCTCTACCAGAGTCTCCCGGATGGTGGTATACTTATTATAAGTGAAAAAACCATTTCCCACGCCAAGCAACTCAATCGTGATTTCATCTCTCTCTACCACCAATTTAAAAAAACACAGGGCTACTCGGAACTGGAAATTGCAAACAAACGAGAAGCCCTTGAAAATGTTCTGATCCCATTTTCATTCCAAGAAAACCTGCAGCTACTTGAGCGAGCAGGGTTTACAGAAATTGAGATCTTTTTCAAGTGGTTTAACTTCAGTTCTTTTATCGCCATTAAATAATACCATGCCTGACTATTCGCTCATTTTCCCAAACGCTGACAGCACCAGACTGCACACTCTTCTGCAAGATAAACAAAATTGGCTTACCCAACCGAAAAAAGGGTTCCTTCGCTACCAGGAACCACTGAAAAAAGTTGAACACCTCCGGGCATCAAGCTGCAACTTTGCAGATGATGTTGTGACCATTGGTACTGCAGAAGATCTCACATCAGACGAGTTCCTCTTGGTATCTGATAGCATGCAAAACCTCATGCCATGGAGAAAAGGCCCGTTTTCTATTTTTGATATCGATATAGATGCAGAATGGCGGAGTGAAAAAAAATGGAATAGAATGGTCCCCCAGCTTCCAGATCTTCAGGGGAAAGTCATTGCAGACATAGGTTGCAACAATGGCTACTATATGTTCCGGATGGCAGAGTATAATCCTGGTTTTGTACTGGGATTCGAACCCTACGTTCACCACTACTACACCTTCCAGACCCTCAACACTTTTGCCAATCAAAGCAACCTTAACGTCGAGTTACTTGGGATAGAGCACCTCCCCTTCTTTCCTGATAGTTTTGATATTATTTTCTGCCTCGGGATTCTCTATCACAGGCACTCACCCATTGTATCGCTGCAAGATATGCACAACTCCTTGAGCAAAGGAGGAACGCTAATCATAGAATCCCAAGCAATCCCCGGCGATGATCCCATAGCCCTGTTCCCTGAAAAAACATACGCCAAGGTTCCTGGCACCTGGTTTGTACCGACAGCGTCCTGTCTTAACAACTGGCTGCAAAGAACGGGCTTTAGAGAAATAGCCCTTTTCTGTCAACACTCCATGAGCCCTCTTGAACAACGTAGAACCAAATGGATGACATTTGAATCATACGAAGATTTTATTGACAAGCAGAACCCTGCGCTTACTATAGAAGGGTATCCAGCTCCACACAGAGTTTTTTTTAAGGCAATAAAATAAACAGTTAGCTGTACTTGACTGCAATACACACATGCAGTCAATAAAATATTATCTAGACAACGACTCATATCAAGGTGACAAATGATGAACGCAAATGAGTGTACACTCTACCACGGCGGCCTGAAGGGCGCAGAATCAGCATTTGGTGAACAAGCTGAAAAATACGGTATCAATGAGGTGATTTTCACCTTTGAAGGACACCGCCTCAGTCGTGACCGCAACACAGAACTCTTAAGTGAAGAAGATCTCAAGCGCGGCAATATCAGCATGGAAATTGCGTCCAGAATGATGAACCGCACCTACTACGAGACTGAAAAAATACGCAAAGTCCTGCAAGTCATTTTCCACATGGTTAATAAAGGCCACCAAGTATTTGTGGTAGGAAATATCTTAGAAGATAACTCGGTCAAAGGGGGCACAGGGTGGGCTGTTGAACTGGCAAAACTTTTTAACCGACCATTGCATGTGTACGATCAAGACAAAAAACAATGGTTTACCTGGCAGGAAAGCTCGTGGCAAGAAGATACCCCTACCATAAACTACAGTACCTTTGTCGGATCCGGAACACGCTATCTAAGCGATGATGGCCAAGCAGCTATAGACAAGCTTTTTTCTGACTCCTATGGAGGTTAACGTCCTTCCGATCCTACTTTCAAAGGTTACTCCTGCCCCGCTTGCCAGCCGTTTTATACCATTTCCAAGAGG
>JAUVLX010000277.1 GCA_030600525.1 Desulfobulbus sp.
AGTTGTTCTGGGAATTGGCTAGAAAAAGGAGCGATGATTTCTTTTTATTGATGCTCTTTAAAAGGAGTTCGATTTCGTCCAGAAGAATGTCTATGGCAAACACATGCTGTTGTGCCTTTTTTTGCTTTTTCGTCCACGCTACAGAAGCTGTAAATCCTTTTTTCTGGGTATGATGAAACGTGTAGATATCTGAGAGGAAAATATTTGACTCGGATGGATTCTGGCGAAACCAAGGACGATTACGCGGGTCATAGGTAGCAGTTTCATGCCATTTGCGGAGCGCTTTTTCAGGGGAAGCCCATTCTGTAAAATCCATTTCTGCCTTCCCTTTAAGCAGCTTTGTCGTCCGGGTCGTGAGGTGCGGGCTTTGGTTGATGAGAAAATATTCCTCTCCCTGGTCATTAGCTAAGATGATGCCACTGATGTGATCCTGGTGATCCACCAGTGGCATAAATTTTTTATTGAGATCTATTGAGTCGCCCGTATTGAGCAGCCCGTTTTTTCCCCAGTCCCTGACAATATTTAGCTTGGAGGTTATCTCCGAGAAAAACGATTGGATTTCTGCAAGTTCCGATTCACCCGTAGTCTGAATAATGCCGCTTTTTATGGTTTGTTTAACTCTGTAATATTGGAACATGTTAATTCCAATAAAAATTATAATGAACCCTACTATAGGGATTGTAAATGGCAGAATTTTGCGTATGGTTTTCATTGCTTCTGGACCTGAAAAGGAGGTGTCGGAATCAAGTAGGGTGATGATAAGCCTGATGCTACTTTAAGGAGTTGTCCGGAAATAACTTGAACATCTCGCATCGCATCTTTAGGTCATCTTTGGCCGATCTTCAATCACAAAGTCCTCAAGGTAGCACAACTACGCCTGCGGCTTTGTTCAATTAGATCATCCAAGTCTAACCTAAACATGAGTGCGATTTTGTACAGCTTATTTGCGGACACCTCCAAGCTGTCATCGATTATAAAGAGTTTTGTAAAAAGGAACCCAATGTTGAATCATTTTTTTAAGAGATCCGTTTTGTTGGCTGGTAGCAAGGTAGTTGTTTGCCGTTCGCAGTAGGAGGCTATCGTCTTTTCTCACTGCCCAGGCAATTTGTTCACGGGTCATTGGCTGTATAACAGGAACAAGTCCTTTGTCGGCATAAATCGAACCATAGTAGAGGTTGCCTGGGAGGTCGTACACAAAGGCGTCAATATCGTTATTGAGAAGTGATTTGACTGCTTTTTTTGAAGAGAGGAATTGTGTTCGTTTCCCCTTAGCCTTGCTTTTTTCTATCAGTAAATCTCCTGTTGTTCCCGTGACAGTCCCCACTCGTACGGTCTGATTGAGAAGTGAAGGAAGCCCATCACTAAATTTGTTTTCCTCTCTGCCGCGAACAAGCGCTATCTGACCGGTAGCCATATATGGTTTGCAGAAGGCTACACGATATTTGCGAGCAGACGTTATGGTCATGGCCGACATAATAATGTCAATTTTACCCGCGAGCAGGCTTGGAATTTGATCCTTCCATTTAAGAGAAATAAATTTAACCTGTTTACCTGAAAACTGTGCGAGTCCTCTGGCTAGATCGGCTTCAAGTCCTTTTATGACACCTTTACTACGAAAGGCCATGGGCGGTGAGTTGGTTGATATGCCCACTTTTAAAATTTGGGTTGCCGGTTGAGATGCTGGCCCGCTGTCTGTTGCTTTTTGGCTGCAGCCCGACAGGAGGATGAAGCACGCAACGAACAATAAAGGGGAAATGATTTTTTTCATAAGCTTTTGTTACCTGGTTTGACCTTTGATAACTCTTCCTCGGGAAATGAAAGAAATACCCTGCTGCATTTTTGTACCAATCATAATTGATTCAATTATGGGTTCGGTTATGGCGGTTTCGGCATCCCAGGAAACCAGAAATTTGGCACCTGATCCTCCCTTTGATTCAGATTCTTCAACAATATACTTGGTGGAACCAAGTGGACCGATTGTAAGCGGTTTGCTGAGATAGTTATTCAGTAATTTTCCGGTTGAGTCGTAATAGTCAACACAGCGTAGGGTGAGTTGATGCGCTGGGTCCGTATTGCGGATAGACAGGGTTGCGGTCAGGAGAAATGGTTTGTTTTTAAATCGTTCATCAGCATAAATATGGGAATAGAGGGGAACGTATACAGTCTGTTCCAGCCAGAGATTGAGGCTGTATGTAGGAGCGGCAATGCTTGATGAAACCAGGAGCACCGTGCTGAGTATGCTCGCAACAAAAGAGGCGATGTATTTCATTGAACTTTATCCTGAAGTATAGAGTTATCGATTGCTCGAAGTGCGTCTGCAATTTCTTGACTCAGCTGACTGACAGCATCAGAAGCTGATTTTACATAGCCATCATAATCTTGTTGTGGGCTATCAAGTGTTTTTGAAAAAGCAGCGCGTTTGAGTATGCTTTTCTGGGGAAGACTGTTGATTGTCCAGACCGCTTGTATGGTAAATTTTTCTCCAAATGGGGAGAAATCCTGGATGTCGACTTCAACGGAATAAACAAAATTCCCAAAACGTGGGCCTGGGTATATTGTAAAACTTGCTGTATGGAGCTGCCGTGAGAGGTTTGCGCTCAGTGTTTCGGTAATTTGTTTTTCAAGGGGAGCGCTCCAGAGGTGGTGCGTAGAAATATGTGATCGCTCTGGGGTAACCCTTACAAACATACCCGTCTGATTAAGCTGAGGCGCAAGACGAACAGGCATTACAATCGTCATGGCATTAAATGGTCCGTTTTTTGTTGTTAAGGTACTTTTTGGGGGAAGAGGAGAGAGCAAATAGAGGCTAATGTTGGGTGATTGGTTGAAACATCCGCTTAACAGCAAGGCAATTATAAGAGGGAGCCACAGGTACGACCAACTCTGACACATTTTCATGGAGTGGTCTCCGGCTTTCCAAAGATTAAGGCGTTAGGGTAACGCTGAAGGTAGTCTGACAGCATTTGTATGGATTGAGCAGCAGCTTCCACCTGATGGGCAACTCGGGATAAATCATAGGAAAAATTAGAGTCTTTGTCAGCCAGGTCCTGAACATCACCAATGGCGATGGTCAGGACCTCTATTGCCTGGTTAATTCCGGCAAGTGTTTGTCCGAAATCATCCAGAATAGGTTCCAGAGATGCCTCTGTAGTAGAAAAAAGAGAAGTCCCTGCGTTTGAAAGTTGTTTGATTGCAGAGAGACTATCCTTGAGTTTTGTCGTTATTCCAGGTAGCTCTGAATGTGCTTCAGCTGTAATATCGTGAATGTTTTCCAGGGATGAGTACAGGTGTTTAATCCCTTGCTTGCTTTGGTTTGAATTGAGAAGATTATCCAGTCCGTCAAGGATGAGGGTGACTTTGTCAACCAATTCAGTGAGAGGCAGGTCAGCTATGGTCTGTGTGATTTGCTCAAGCCCGGAAGGGAGGGTTGGGATTTCGAGATATGCTGAATTTGCAGGCTTGTTTTGCAAGTGGATTGGAGATTGAGGGTAAAAAGCGAGGTCTATGTAGAGTTTTCCGGTAACAATACTTCGCATTTTCAGTTTAGCCCGTAACCCCTTTTCAATCAGCAGCCTAGCGGTTTCTCTGCTGGCAGCAACATCCCACGTTGGCACATTGTCTTCATCGTTTTCGGTAATTTCTACGTATACAGGAATGGTATAGTCGTTGAGCTTGTTGTCAAAACTTAACCTGATTCCCTTTACTTTTCCAATTTGAACGCCCCTAAAGGTCACCGGCGCACCTTGGTCCAGTCCGTGGAGAGAGCCAGAAAAATAGAGCACACAATGGAATGGCTTGTCGTTGAACTTAATGTTGCCAAGGGTGATGATTGCTGCCAGCGCAAGACCAATACCTACAATTACAAAAGTACCAATTACCGTTGGGTTAGCTTTTTTACTCAACGTTTTTCAACTCCTTTTCTTCCGGTTCCACGGGTAAGGAAATTAATGACTTTCTGGTTGTCGCTCTCATGTAAAAGGGTACTGGGGGGACCGACAGCAAGCATTGTTCGAGCTTCTGTATCGAGAAAAACAGAGTCGGTGGCAATATCGAAAATGGATGCAAGTTCATGGGTAACAATGATAACTGTAGCCTTAAGGCTGTCGCGAATTTCCACAATAAGTTCATCCAGGTTTTTGGCGCTGATCGGGTCCAGCCCTGCAGAGGGTTCATCAAAAAATAAATACTTGGGATCCATAGCTATCGCGCGTGCAAGGGCAGCACGTTTTCGCATTCCACCTGACAAGGCAGCGGGGTAGTAGGATTCAAACCCTGCAAGTCCAACCAGAGCCAGTTTATACTCGATAACTTCCCTGATCATGGACTTGGAAAGGTCACTGTACTGTTGCAGGGGCAGGGCAATGTTCTCTTCCAAGGTCATGGAACTCCAGAGAGCCCCAGACTGATACAAAATTCCAGTGTCTTCTAGTATTTTTGTCCGATCTTCTTCTGGGATTTGCCAGAAATCAATATTGCCGTATAAAACCTTGCCTGCTGCAGGACGTTTTAAACCTATCATGTGGCGTAGCAGGGTCGACTTTCCACAGCCACTCCCTCCCATGATAATGAAAATATCGCCTTTGTTGATTTGAAAATTTAGGTCGTGTTGCAAAATGAAATCCCCGTAGGCCATGGTCAAGTTTTCAACGGTAATAACGGATTCCATGGGGAAATTACCCACTGTGCTCATAAGTTGAAAATAAAGGTCATGATGGCATCTGAAACGATGATAAGCACTATACCGGTAACCACTGCAGAGGTAGTTGCTTCACCTACAGCCGATGCACTCCTGCCGCACTGCAAGCCGCGTAGGCAGCCAGCATAGCCAACGAGAACGCCGTAGATACAACTTTTCACGAGCCCCTGCATACATTGGTCGAGTTTAATTGCTTTTTGGGTATGGAGAAAATATTCGGTAAAGGAAAGATCTAACATAAAGATGCCAATAAATGAACCTCCAAGTATACCCAGAATGTCAGCATAGATGCAGAGTAACGGCATCATAAGCATAAGGGCAAACATGCGT
>JAUVLX010000192.1 GCA_030600525.1 Desulfobulbus sp.
TCGCATCTTCAGGTCATCTTTGGCTGATCTTCAATCACAAAGTCCTCAACGTAGCACAACTACGCCTGCGGCCTTGTTCAATTAGATCATCCAAATCTAACCTAAATATGAGCGCGATATTGTCCAACTTATTGGAGGACAACTCCTAAGGAGGAAATACATGGAGCAGCAGCAACAAAGCAAAAAATTTTCAGGCAAACAAGTAGCCGTCATCGTCTTTGTAGCAATAGCAGCAACCATCATTGTAACCTTGTTCATCATCCGGAGCTTCCTGTATCCGCAGCCCTTTACCCCAGTCACCCTCACCCCTCAAGAACAGGAGAAGCTGGAAGTAAAGCTCCATCAACTGGATAGCCCTGTAACAAACACCACAAAAGGAAATGGAAATAATCTGCCAGGGGAAAGAAACGATCTACCTGGAATCAGCCCAGAAGCGTACACTGAAGACGCTGCAAGCCGCACTGTGCTGTTCAACGAAAAAGAGCTCAATAGTCTGCTGGCAAAAAATACTAATCTGGCCAGACAAGTTGCCATAGACTTGGCCCAAGACCTAGTGAGTATCAAGATGCTAATCCCTATGAATCCTGATTTTCCAATACTAGGGGGCAAAACCTTGAAAATAAGGGCTGGAGCCGAACTCGCCTACCGGCAAAATCGTCCGATAATTATCTTTCGCGGTATTTCACTCATGGGTGTCCCCCTCCCAAAAGCCTGGCTTGGCGGCATGAAAAACATTGATCTCATCGAAGAATTCGGCACAGATGAGGGTTTTTGGCAGGGATTTGCCGACGGAGTTGAATCCCTTCAGGTTAACGAAGGTAACCTGAAGATAGTTCTCAGAGAATAATGGGACCATTGGCAAACAGCTATACGGTCTCCAGGTTCTTTCCCAAACGGCAGCTATTAGGGAACATATTTCTGTTTTTGAACCAGCATGGAGGGTATATTTTACATCCCTTTGCCTACCTGGGATTGCTTTTTCGCCAATCCTCATTATTTTAAGCCAGACCATTGGGATGTACAGCGAGCTGTCGTAACGAATTCCGCCAACGATCTCATAAACCACCAGCCCCATCACTATCAATAATTATCGAGCAGGAAACAGTTACACTGTATGCAGCACTATAAAATTTTCAGACACCAGGACGGAGCAACCGAAGCTATAAAGCAGGGCTGGTCTTGGCCAGCCTTTTTCTTCAGCTGTTTTTGGGCCATTGCTAAAAAAATGTGGCTTACGGGAACTGCACTGTTCATGGCCTCTCTCCTTCTTGGCGCCGTTATCGGCCAAGCCGACATGGGTCCGAGAGGGGACAGTATCATTAACATCGTCTCTATCGCCGTCAGTATTATCTTTGGGCTCAAGGGCAATGACTGGTGGGAGGCAACACTCTACTCTCAAGGCTACGAAGAAAAAGAGATCATCACAGCAGAAAGCTCCAAAGGCGCGCTGTCAATATTTAACAAACAGCATCCATGAGCCTGTTGATTTACTGTCTTTGCGCCCAATCTCCCGGAGTCTGGCGCTTACCTCGTTATGCTGAAAAAATAATCCTCGGAGGTAAGCGAAGACTCCGATATCAGTTATATACCTGTGGTTATTTTTTCACCATGCCTCGACCTTGAACAAAAATCCTAGTAACTCAACAGACTCATCCATAATAGTTCTCAGAAACCGGTTCAGCTTCCATCATAGATGGATTAGCAGGTTACCGGCTACTTCGATTATTAAAAGAGAGTACCAGTGCCTCTTCCTGCTGGGTAGCCGCAATTCCCAAAGGAGCAAGTAACTGAAACAGCGGTCTGCCAAAATAAAAGAGTTCACTGGCTACAGGCAACTTAAACTTACGGTTGGCAAGGGTTCGATACCTCAGGTCCAGGTTGACTGTGGCCTCCAGAGATTGCAACAGCTCCTGATCTGTACCATTCTTATCGAGCTTACTGCTGACAGCGCTTAAATCAGGACAGGGGCAACTCGTGTCGTGCTCCCTGATCAGAGGCAACAACGGATCGTTCTCGTCAATACAATCAAACCGGGTAATCAGATTTTTCCCAGTAATGGTCAACAGTGCTTCAGGAGCCGTGCACTCCAAAACTCTGCAGGCAAGAGGTCGATCCTGATAAATGCTGCACCGCAAGAAATCGTCATCGTAGAACTTACAGCTCCAGCTCCCAGGTTTCCCCTGCAACTTTAAAAATTCATGGGCTACAGGCCCGGCCTCGGATGCCATGGGCTGAAAAGCCAGCTCGCCCTGACGAACTGTCACCAGATCGCCATACGTCAGTTTCTTATTCTGGATCAATTGCAGATCCTGGGTATGCAGCGCAGCTCCCCCCTGAAGACAACAGGCTCCACAGCGATCACAGCTTGTTTTTTTGACCATGGTTATTTTTTTCCTTCCTCGTTACCCTTTACATGCAGCTCATCACCGCACCGAAGCACCCCGGGGTTAATCACTTTAGCAAAAATACCCTCCCGCGGCATAATACAGTCTCCGACCTGCTGAAAAATTGCACATCCCTGGTGGCATTTTTTGCCTATCTGGATGATCTCCAGCACAACGTCATTGCTCTCCAGCAAGGTCCCGACCGGAAGGGAAGCCAGCTCAATGCCACGGGTGGTTATATTTTCTGCAAAAGCGCCAGGATCAAGTTCCAGCCCCTTGTTGCGCATAACCTCTATAGATTCTTCAGCCAGAAGGCTTATCTGTCTATGCCAATCACCGGCATGAGCGTCACCCTTAATCCCGTGATCTACTTGCAACGTGACACTTTCAACCGGCTCTTTATTGACACCCTTTTCCCTGCTGACATTCAATGAAATTATTATTGCCACAATACACTCTCCTCTTTAAATCATCAAATCGGTGCTCAAGTACCGCTCCCCTGTATCAGGCAGCACAACAACCACCCATTTACCGGCATTTTCCGATCTTGCTGCAACCTTGATAACACCAGCCATTGCAGCACCACAGGAAATACCCGCCAAGATACCTTCAGTACGGGCAAGCTCTCGGGCCTGAAGCATAGCCTCTTCATTTTCGACCTGGATAATGTCATCGATAACCGTACGATCCAGGATATCTGGAACAAAACCGGCTCCTATCCCCTGAATCTTATGGGGACCAGGCTTACCGCCGGAAAGAACCGGTGAGGCAGCAGGCTCCACTGCAACTACCTTGACCTGAGGCTCCTTTTCCTTTAGATAACTGCCGACACCGGTAATGGTGCCTCCGGTACCAACACCGGCAATGAAGATATCAAGTTTCCCCCCGGTTTGTTCCCATATTTCCGGACCGGTTGTTTTTCTATGCATAGCCGGATTGGCGGGGTTTGCAAACTGGTTGGGCATCCAGGAACCAGGGGTACTCCGCTGCAGTTCCTCAGCTTTGGCTATGGCTCCTTTCATACCTTTTGCAGCCGGAGTCAAAACTAACTCCGCTCCCAGGTGTTTCAACAGCTTTCGTCGCTCAATGCTCATACTCTCCGGCATGGTCAAAATCAACCGATAGCCACGGCTAGCGCACAGAAAAGCCAACCCTATACCGGTATTACCACTAGTCGGTTCAATAACAACAGAAGCGGATGTAAGCACGCCGGACTGCTCAGCATCAGTAATCATGGCTAATGCCACCCGATCCTTTACGCTGCCGAGAGGATTCATCGACTCCAGTTTGGCAAACAACTCAATCCCCAACGCCACCGATGTATTCTTCAACTTCACCAGCGGTGTCGCACCAACAGCATCAGCTATATCATTGCAAAAACGAGTACTCATATCTCTTCTCCCTGCCCCAGATACAAGAGCTGGGGCTGTTCAAGCAGAACCTTGGTATCCGGGCCTATAGACTCTGTCACCCACACGTTACCTCCAATCACGGAGCGGGCACCGACCACAGTTTCCCCGCCTAGTATGGTTGCATTGGCATAAATAATGACATTATCCTCAATGGTTGGATGGCGCTTGACGTTACGCAGCTTTTCACCGGCATCCCGTGGCAGCGACAACGCACCAAGGGTAACCCCCTGATAGAGACGAACCTGGTAACCTATTTGCGTGGTGGCTCCAATAACCACCCCAGCTCCATGATCAATAAAAAATTTGCCACCTATACTTGCTGCAGGATTAATATCAATGGCTGTCCGGTGAAAGGCGTGCTCACTCATTATTCGTGGCAGAAGCGGCACCTTCAATTGATACAGTTTATGGGCAAAGCGATAAACCAGGGTTGCAAACAATCCGGGGTAACTGAATATGACCTCATCCCGATTAGCCGCGGCCGGATCTCCTTCAAGGGTTGCCTCGATGTCAGACTCAAGCAGTCTACGAATTTGAGGTAGCGACGCCACCAGTGCAGCGGCGATTTCATAACTTCGCTCCCCACAGCGGGTACATTCCTGGTTATGGCGGAAACAATCGTGTCGAATTGCCGAACTGATCTGCTTAGCCAGGTTTTCATACAGCAGGCTGAGCTGCTGGCCCAGATAATATTCGAGATTATCAGGCCGCAGGATCATGGGGGTAAAAAAACCTGGAAACAGTATCTGCTGCACCTGCTCAACCAGTTTTATCACCTCATCTTTGGAAGGGATGGGAACCGGTTCGATGTGGCTCGTCAATCGTCCGCTTTTAAATTCTTCAGCGAGCTCTTTCACCACCGCTGGAATAGGATTGACAATCTTTGCTGCTCCTCCGGCAGCATCAGTACCGCAGTCAGTACTACATGTACCGGCGACAAGCTCCTGCTGTCCGCAGGGCCAGTCACCTTCAATAGTGGTCACCATTATACTCGCTCCAACATCATAATACCGTAGGTGGCCCTGAAATTCTTCAGGTAACGGACTGTATTGCCTTTACAATCATGGTGATGGGTATTTATTGCCACCTCTTTAACAACCCTTACCCCAATCATGTGCAAAAACCGGTGAAAATCTCTGATGGAAATAACCCTAATATTGGGTGTATTGTACCAATCATATGGTAACTGATCCGTCACCGGTGCCGTTCCGAAAAAAAGAACCTGCAACCGGCATGACCAGTGGGCAAAATTAGGAAAACTGACGATTACTCGTTTACCGATACGAAGCAGATCGAGCAACAACTCCTTGGGATCCCTTATTTGCTGCAGGGTCTGGCTCAACACCACCACATCAAATCTGTTCTTTGGATAGTCGCCCACTTCCTCCCGAAAATCTCCCTGGAGAACCGTTAAACCACGCTCAATGCAACGGGCAACTTTTTCCTCGGAAAAATCGATCCCGGTCCCCGTCACCTGATTATGCTCTTTTAGGTAAGCCAGTAGGTCACCATTGGCACACCCCAGATCAAGCACTCGCGAACCAGAAGCAATCCAGGAGGCGATAACCTGGAGATCAAAGCGCATGGTCGCACACGAAGTATCAGCACTGTTCATCATACACCCTACCTAAAAAGCCATTGATTAACCCATTGAGCCGTTCATTAGGCAGCAAAAATGCATCGTGCCCCCCTTGAGCCTCAATTTCACAAAAGCTGACATCGCTCCCGTTTTTCTTGAGTACGGAGACCAAGGCTTTTGACTGATAGGTTGGATAGAGCCAATCTGAACTAAAGGAAACGACAAGAAACGTCACATTCGCAAGCCCCTCGTTTACCAGCAGACTGCCGTCACCCCGATCAAGGTCAAAATAGTCTGCCGCCTTGGTTATATACAATAAGGAATTGGCATCAAAACGATTGACAAACTTTTTTCCCTGGTGATGAAGATAACTCTCAACCTGAAAATCGCTGTCAAAACCAAAAGAGAGGGTATCCCGGTAGAGCCTGCGACCAAACTTCTCACGCATGGCACCATCAGAGAGATAGGTCACATGTCCGATCATCCTTGCCACAGCCAGACCATGAGTTGGTCCCGACCCGTTATAATAGTCGCCATGATTCCAATCCGGATCTGCCATGATCGCCTGCCTGGCAACCTCATTAAAAGCAATGGCCTGGGCAGAGTGACGGATAGTTGTCGCCAGGGGAATAGCCGAATGAACCATCTCTGGATACTCCACACACCAGCGCAGCACCTGCATTCCTCCGACAGAACCGCCGATAACCGACAGGAGTTTTTCTATACCAAGATGATCAACAAGCTCCTTCTGTGCCCGTACCATGTCCTTAATGGTCACCATGGGAAAGCTGAGCCCATAAGGTTTTCCGGTGACTGGATTAGGGGAGGACGGCCCGGTTGAGCCGACACAACTGCCTAAAATATTGGAGCAGATGACAAAATATTTATCAGTATCAATGGGCTTTCCCGGCCCGACCATATTGTCCCACCACCCCGGACGCTCGTCATCCTCTTTCAAATAGCCTGCAACATGCGAATCCCCAGAAAAAGCATGGTGAATGAGAATGGCATTGTTTTTTTGTGCGTTAAGGGATCCCCAGGTCTCATAGGCAAGAGTGATGGGGCCCAGCTTTTCGCCACAGTCCAATGCCATCTCGTGGGGCTGATGGGCAAAGGTGTAATATTGCCTTTCCACCAGCGGTTTTCTTTTATCAGTATCTGTTGACGTGACCATGGTCTTTTTTCAATCAAACATAGTAAGTTTCACGAAACACAAAATTCAAGCAGCAATAAGTAGACACTAGCTCTAGCCCGGACCTCTACCAAAAAGTGACACAAAAATAGATACGAAGATTCTGCAAAGTTAGCTAAACAATAGCTACGAGTAACCACAAGTCCAGTTGGTTGCCACCAAAAAAAAGCGAGTCCATAAAGGACC